>JANNFW010000185.1:0-9942 GCA_031380235.1 Rhodoferax sp.
GGTGATGATCGTGGATCAACTGCTGGTATCTGTGGGCTCGACCAACTTTGACAACCGCAGCTTTCGCCTGAACGACGAGGCTACCCTCAATGTGATGGACAGTGCGTTCGCTGTGCAACAGACGCAAATTTTTGAGGACGATATGAAGCTGTCCCGTCAAATCACGTTCGACCAATGGAGCAACCGGCCACTGAAGGAAAAATTGGCGGAGCGACTGGCGTCGTTGTTAAGTTCGCAACTCTGAGGCGGTGCGCTTGAGGTCGATTTCATTCAGGCTCCTTCTGGAGCCAAACGCGTTGGCGTAAACCCAGGTGAATTCTGCGCCGATCAAGAATATTTGGGCGGAGTAATAGACCCATACCATCACGACCACCAGCGAACCCGCCGCGCCAAAGCCGGACACCACGCCGCTGCTGCCGATGTACAGGCCAATCAGTGATTTGCCCACCATGAACAGAATGGCGGTGAAGATGGCACCGATCCAGACATCCTTCCATTGAACGTGGACGCTGGGCATGACTTTGTAAATCAGTGCAAACATGGCGGCCACCAAGGCAAAGCCGCCCAGTGCGTCCGTTACCGCTGCCACCGCGTACCAGTCGCCCAATACTGGGCTCCACCAGCGCCCGACTGCCGCCAATCCGGCACTGACAACGAGCGACACCATCAGCAGAAAGCCAATCGCCAGGATCATCCCGAACGACAGCAAGCGTGTGCGCAACAACGCAATCAAACCACTGCTGCGTTTGCGGGTGGGCACGTGCCAGATGCGATCCAGCGAATCCTGAAGCTCGCCAAAAACCGAGGTCGCGCCCACCAGCAGCAGCACGATGCCCAGCGCGGTTGCGGCCACACCTTCTGCGGGTTTGCGAACGCTGGCCAGCAAATCCTGCACCGCTTTGGCCCCGGTCTCTCCCATCAAAGCGCGCAATTCCGCCTCAATCTCGCCGCGCGCCGCATCTTGGCCAAAAACCAGCCCAGCCACCGAGATGACAATCAGCAGCAGGGGTGCCAGCGAAAACATCGTGTAATACGCCAGCGCCGCGCCCATGCTGGGTACGTAGTCGTCAATCCATGAGTTTGATACCCGCTTGATCAGAGTCCAGGAGTCTTGTGCGGTGGAGAGCATGGCGCTTGAGGGCAAAGTGGCAGTAGCGTGATGGTAGTAAGCCGTGGTCTGTTGGCACAGCAGGCGGTAACCCTATTTCTCGTGAGAAATGGCCTACGCGGCGCTGCTTGACGTTCTTTGGCGATGCAGTAAGCGACTTCCTCCTACAAGCAGTCAGACGTGCATCCTATTTGGAGCGATGCCGCATCGCGCAATGATGGAGTGCATCAACTCCTTCAGTTCATCATGACAAACGCAAGTTTCGCAACGCGATCCAGCTTCATATTGCTTACGGGGTTAATCGCCCTAGCAGCGGGCGGATGCACAGAGAAAATGACCCCTCCGATCAAGGCGACTGCTCCGATGAATGTGCCACTGACTTCTGCGCCTGCCATCACCCCGAGCACCACCGTACTGGGCGTGGAACCCGCTGGCGCGACGCGGGAGCCCGCCGCCACGACGTCCAAAGCCAAGACGGACGTGAGCAAGGAGCAGCAGTCCACCGCGATGCCGTTGCCGGGGCAGGCCAACGACCATTCCGTATTGCTGCCGGCAGGGTCGCCTCAGCGCGCAGCCAGTCGGTAGACATTGATAGACATTCCCAGCCAACTGCAAGCATAAGAAGCATCGCAAACACCAGGACGTCCAAATGCAAAATGTCGTGCCCAATGTCGTCGGAAAGCTCGTGCAGAACCTCGTTCCACCCGGAATTTCGCCGTTTGTCGATTTCAGGGTGCCAGCGCCGGTGCAGGTCAACGATGCGAGGGCCTCGCGAGCCGCGTACGCGCGCCAGACCGACACCGAGTTTGTGCAGATGCTCGATGGGTTTCGCGCCAGTGGTGGCCTGGCGCGCTTTCAGGAAGTGGCGGAACGCTGCGAGCATCGGGGTGGCCCGGATATCGCGACGCTGTCAGCCTGCCTGGCCCGCAAGGAAATCATCTGTTTTGAATGGCAGTCCCAGCTCTGGATGCCGCTTTTCCAGTTTAATCCGCTGCACATGACGATTCGCCCACAAATTCAGCCCGTTGTGGCGGAGTTGAGTTGCATTTATGGCCCGTGGGACCTAGCGTTCTGGTTCTCACAGCCCAACCCGTGGTTGACCGACCGTGCACCGGCTGACGCGCTTCTGTCGGATTTGCCGATGGTGTTGCAGGCGGCGCGCGCGGATCGGTTCATTTCCAACTGAGCAGTCGGTGTTCACGATGAAGCCGACTGCCCATTCTCTCGCACTCGCTGCCTGCATGCTGTTATCGGCTTGCGGCGACATGAGCGCGCTGCCAGAATCGGCCGGCTTCGGGCCAACGCCGACGCTGCCTGAGCCTCAGAAAAGCCTGATCCCAACCGTCAACATTGCGCCAGCCATCGGCTGGCCGTCTGGCACCCAGCCGATGGCGGCTGCCGGCGCCCGGGTCAGCGCATTCGCCAGTGGGCTGGATCATCCACGCTGGCTGCTTGTCTTGCCCAATGGCGATGTGCTGGTGGCTGAAAGCAATGCGCCCCCCAAGCCGGACGGTGCCAACGGCATCAAGGGCTGGGTCACTGGCCTGGTGATGAAGCGGGCAGGCGCGGCATCGCCCAGCGCCAACCGCATTACGTTGTTGCGGGACACCAATGCCGACGGCATTGCCGATGTTCGCTCCGTTCTGCTGGAGCAGCTCAATTCACCGTTTGGCATGGCCTTGGTGGGCAACAATTTGTATGTCGCGAATGCGGATGCGGTCATGCGCTTTCCGTATGTCCCTGGGAGTCTTCGCATTGAGGCGGCCGGTACCAAGCTGGTGGATTTGCCGGGTGGCCCGATCAACCACCATTGGACTAAAAACTTGATCGCCAGCGCCGACGGTAAATCGCTTTATGTGACCGTTGGTTCCAACAGCAACGTTGCGGAGCGCGGCATGGAAGCGGAGGCCGGGCGCGCTGCGATCTGGCAGGTCGACACCGTGAGCGGCGCACATCGCATATTCGCCTCGGGCCTGCGTAACCCCAACGGCATGGCGTGGGAGCCGTCAAGTGGCGCGCTATGGACGGTGGTGAACGAGCGCGACGAGATTGGCAATGACCTTGTGCCGGACTACCTGACTTCGGTGCGTGATGGCGCTTTCTACGGTTGGCCCTACAGCTTTTACGGCCAGAATGTTGACGCGCGCGTGTCGCCCGCCCGCCCGGACCTTGTTGCCCAGGCCATTGCGCCGGATTCCGCGTTGGGTTCACACACAGCATCGCTCGGGCTGGCATCGTCCACCGGAACCAGCTTGCCAGGCCCTTTCAGCAACGGCATGTTCATTGGTCAGCACGGTTCCTGGAACCGCCGTCCGCACAGCGGCTACAAAGTGATCTTCGTCCCGTTTGCGGGTGGCAAACCGACCGGAGCGCCGGTTGACGTTCTCACTGGATTTCTCAGCGCCGATGGCAAAGCGTATGGCAGGCCGGTGGGTGTCGCGCTCGACAAAGTTGGTGCCCTGCTGGTGGCTGATGATGTGGGCAACGTGATCTGGCGGGTCGCCGCACCGTAGCCGGGAAAATGCTGGGCAATAACGGTGGCAACGTGACGGAAATCGGCACGCCCTTGCTTGCAGTTGGGCAGTAGGATCGCAAATATCTCGTTTCTGAAGTCGCCGCGAACAAAACTGTGGGAACATACACCATGAACCGAATGACCCAATCATGATACGAATAGCCATAGTCGATGACCATGCCATGGTGAGAGCCGGGCTGCGCCAGTTTTTTTCGGATCAGATTGATTTTGAAGTGGTGGCGGAAGCCTCCAATGGCCGCCAGGCGATAGACATTGTTCGCAAGGGCGAGGTTGATGTGATCTTGCTGGACATCTCCATGCCCGACCAAAGCGGTGTGGATGCGCTGGCTGCGATCAAGGCCCGCGCACCGGATCTTCCGGTGTTGATCTTGAGCGGCTTCCCCGAGGCGCACTACGCCACCACGCTGCTGCGCCAGGGTGCAAGTGGTTATTTGAACAAGGACAGTGACCCCGAAGAGATCGTCAAGGCCATCCGGACGGTTTGCCGTGGCCGCAAGTACATTACGGCCGCGGTGGCGGAGCAATTGGCCGATGGCTTGGGGGTGGGCGGCACAGACCGCCTGCCGCATGAACAGTTGTCCGAGCGTGAACTACAGGTTTTTCTGCGGCTGTCCAAAGGAGAGACCATCGGCAACATGGCGGTCAGCATGTCACTCAGCGTTAAAACCGTCAGCACCTACCGCACGCGGGTGATGGAAAAAATGAAGCTCGAATCCAACAGCGACTTGACCTACTACGCCTTAAAAAACGGCTTGATCCAATAAGGCTAAAGGAGCGCAGGACGGGAGGTGACCTTTTCCCCATCGGTCATGTCGCTGCAGTAGTTGATCAACGCGTCGATGTCGTTGGACTTGTCAAATACCATGTCGGCACCCAACTCCAGGCACTTGCGTTTCATGTCGTCTGTGGCGTAGTTGGTCAACACCACGGTCTTTGAATTTCTCGTCGCTGCCCTCGCGTTGCGCAACACGCCCAGGCCCGAGCCAACTTTCAGGAAGATGTCGACGATGACCAGGTCGGCATGGTTCTCGGGGTTGTTCAGCCAAATCACTGCTGACGACTCGTCCTCCGCCGTCCCAACCACTTCAACCTGCGCAATATCCTCCAGCATGGCAATCAGGCTTTCCCGGATCAGCGGACTGTCTTCAACGAGAAAAGTTTTTAACGGTGGCATAAATCGGTCGGCCAGTGTGCTGGTGATGGATGTGCGGGTATTGACACATATCGGTGTATAGCAGCATAGCAGTGTAAGTATGGGTGGTTTTACAGCAGCAGGCTATTGGCTGGACACGCGCTTGAGTGTGGGAAGAATCCTACGACAGGCCAGCTCGAGCGCTAGGTGTCGGGGGCATCGTCGTAGGACATCTACTACGCGTATTGACGGCAAAGTCCACTGTTCAAGACGGCACGCGGTTCGCATACTGGAATCAGCTTTGATGCCCAAACCTTCACGAAAGAAAACTATGACCAAGACACTGAAAACCAAAATACTGACAACTGCAGTGGCAATCGTTGCAACTGTCTTCGCAGCGCAAGCGGCGGTGCAGATCACTTTTTATGAGCACGATGAATTTCAGGGGCAATCGTTCAACCCTGGCGCACAGTTGAACGACTTCGGCAATAGCGGGTTCAACGACCGCGCTTCGTCGGTGATCGTCACTGCGGGTCGATGGGAAGTCTGCGAAGACGCTGCCTTTGCCGGGCGTTGCAGGGTGTTGCGACCCGGGCAGTACCCCTCGCTGAGCGCGATGGACATGAACGACCGCATATCGTCGGTGCGCCCCGTCACGGCCAACGCCAGCGTGGTCGATGATCGATATCCAGCGCCTGCATCAACGGCCTACGACAACCGCAGGCGTCGCAACGAGCGTTTGTTCGAGGCGGATGTCACCTCTGTGCGCGCCGTAGTGGGGCCACCCGAGCAGCGTTGCTGGGTCGAGCCCGAGCAGGTATCGCAGCCTGCCAAGGCGAATGTCGGTGGCGCTGTGGTGGGCGCGCTGATTGGTGGCATTTTGGGTCATCAGGTCGGGGGCGGCCGAGGTAAGGACTTGGCAACCGTGGGTGGTGTCGTTGCGGGCGGCGTGATCGGTTCGCAGGTGGGCCGCGGCGGCAACAATACGCAGCAGACCACCCAGAACGTGCAGCGCTGCACCACCATGCCCAGTGAAGCGCGCCCGGCACTTTGGGACGTAGGCTACACCTTTCGGGGCAAGGAACACCAAGTGCAAATGACCAGTCAGCCCGGCGCGACCATTGTTGTTAACCGCCAAGGCGAACCCAGAACTTGATGCAGTCCGCCAAGGCCTGAGTTGGGGATCAGGCACATCCATGACCCCATTGCAGATTCTCAAATGGTTCGCGGCAGGCCTGTTCGCAGTTGTCGCTGCCGCTGCGCTCTTCATACTCCTGTTCGGTTGGAACTGGTTGCGCCAGCCTATCGAGCATTACGCGCTGAACAAAACCGGGCGGGTGCTGGCGATCACGGGCGATTTGACACTGGGCTACCACTGGCCAGTACCGCGCTTTACCGCAAAGAATGTATCTTTTGCAAATCCTTCTTGGGCCAGCGAGCCGCTGCTTTTTGAAGCCCGTTCCACCGAGATTGAGCTGGATCTGCTCAAGCTGCTGCGGGGTCAATTTGTATTTCCTCAAGTGCACTTGGTACAGGCCGCAGTGTTTCTTGAGAGAAGCCCAGACGGTCGAAAAAGCTGGTTGATGGACCTGGGGCAAAAAGACGAGGACGCTCGCATCCAGATTGGCCGTGTCACACTGGATGAAGGCAGGCTCGGCTATGACGACGTTGCCCAAAAGACCCGCATTCGGGCCACAATTTCCTCAATCAGCCCCCAGCAGACTGCTTCACCTTATGCGCTGGCGTTCACATCCGAAGGCCAGTTCAAAGGCAATGCGTTCAAGGCCAAGGGCAGTGGTGGACCGGCCATTGCCATTCGCGATGAAACAACGCCTTACCCCTTGAAGGTCGAGGCCAGCATCGGTCGCACCCAAGTCGACACCGAAGGCACCGCCACCGGCTTGCTGAAGCTGTCAACGCTGGACATGAAGCTCGCGCTGCGCGGCGACAACCTTGACCAGCTATTCCCAATCATCGGCATCGCCACACCCCGCACACGCCCGTATGCGGTGCAGGGGCGGCTGCAACGCGCGGGCAACGAGTGGAACTACGAGGATTTCAAGGGTCGCTTCGGTGAAAGCGACATCGCCGGGTCGGCCAAATTGACGATCGGTGGGCAACGTCCGATGGTGGTTGCCAACTTGACATCCAATGTGCTGGACATTGACGACTTGGGCCCCCTGATCGGTGCGCGGCAGGGCAGCGTGAAAGCCGCCCGCCAGGCGGCAGACGGTATGGGCGTGCAAGGCAATGGAAATGGCAATGCCAATGCCAATGCTGCAACGAATGTGCCCACCGACACAAAACCAACGGCTGCCGCGACGCCCGCGCGCATGCGCGTGCTGCCCGACTTGCCCTTCAAAACCGACCGCTGGAACAGCCTGGACGCTGACGTGAACCTGCGTGCCAAAACCATTCGCCGTGCGGCAGAGCTGCCGTTGGAAAATCTGCGTGCGCACATGCTGCTGCGCGATGCGGTGGTGACGCTGGACCCGCTGGACTTTGGCGTGGCCGGCGGCCATCTCAATGCCTTGATCACGCTGGACGGCAGCAAGCGCCCGATTCAGGCGACGGCCCGCATCAAGGCGCAAAAACTGTTGATTGCCAAGTTGTTCCCGTCCTCAGCTTTGAATAAAGCCAGCATTGGCCAGGTCAATGGCGTGTTTGACCTGAAGGGCAGCGGAGATTCGGTCGGGCGCATGCTGGCCACGTCAGAGGGCAAGATTGGGCTGGTGGCTGCCGGTGGGCAGATCAGCCGTTTGATGATGGAGAAAGCCGGGCTGCATCTATGGGAGATGCTTCAATTGAACCTGGCTGGCGACCAACTGATTGAGTTGCGCTGTGCCATCGCGGATTTTGACGTGAAAGCCGGCATTCTGCGGCCTAACGCACTCGTTTTGGACACCCAGGTCACCACCATCACGGGCACTGGCAGCATCGATTTGGCGCGCGAGCAGCTTGATCTCACACTCAACCAGAAGACGAAAAATACCAGCCCGCTGGCCCTGCGAAGCCCACTGATCCTTCGCGGCAGTTTTGTCAAACCCGTCGTCGGTGTGGACAAAGGCAAGCTGGCCGCCCGGGCAGTGGGCGCCGTGGCGCTGGGCCTGGTCAACCCGTTGCTGGCGCTAATCCCGCTGGTGGATCCGGGTCCTGGCAAAGACAGCGATTGCGCGCCCTTGCTGACGGCGGCCAAGACGGCGATGCCGCCTGACCCCGGCAAATCCGCCGCGCAAAAGTGATGATACCAAACTATCAATACACTGCTATAGTATATATAGCTATTTATGCATGTTATACGAGAGCTAGAAGGTCATTTGACTCATAAATCGAGTCAAAACAGCGAGAAATGACTTAAAATTAACCTGAGAGTTAATTTTTTGTGAAATTTGACCTTGTTCGCTGACACTGCGATCAACCAGCCAGGTCATACTCGCCGCCGCGCTCCAACGCCCGCTGGTACGCCGGGCGGGCATGAATCTGGTTTAAATAGTTCATCAGCCGCGGCCTGCTGGCATCCAGCCCACCGCGTGCAGCGGCGGCTTCAATCGGAAAGCTCAGGGCGATGTCCGCTGCCGAAAATTCATCGCCTGCAAACCATCTGGATTTGGCCAGCTCAGCTTCAAGGTAGTCAAGGTGCGTGTTGACTTGCGGCATGATGAAACTGCTCTTGGCCTTGCCAGAAATTGCTTTGAGAATCGGCTTGACCATCGGCCTGACCAAGAACGGCAGGGGCGAGTCTTCCATCGTGTCAAAAACCAGTTTCAACAACAGCGGCGGCATCAGCGAGCCTTCGGCGTAGTGCAGCCAGTAACGGTAGCGCAAATGCTCACGCGTGAGCGCAGGCGGCGCAAAGCAGCCGTTTCCGTAGCGCTCCACCAAGTATTCAATGATCGCGCCAGACTCCGCCAGCGTTAAATCACCATCCGTGACAACCGGTGACTTGCCCAACGGGTGCACGGCACGCAGCTCAGGCGGCGCCAGCATGGTTTTTTTATCCCGTTCATACCGCTTGATTTCGTAACGCTCGCTCAGCTCCTCCAGCAGCCAAAGCACGCGTTGCGAACGGGAGTTGTTCAGGTGGTGGACAACGATCATGAGGGGCTTTCTTGCGAGTGGACAGAGTGCGGAATTAGAACCGATGATGATCGCGCCACGTTAGCGGTGTCGTGCACTCATGACAGTGCATGGTTCAGGCCGCTATTCAGGCCGCTATGGCAGCACCACCAAGACTGGTCTTTCAAACCGGGCAGCACTGGGGCAGCCCCAAATCTAGCCAGCCTCGACCCGCGCGAAGTACGCCTCGATAGTCCGCTTCCACGCGGGCCGATCCAGGCAACGATCCCGATATGACACGACTCCCGGGTACGGCGCGATCAATTTCTCGTCCTTGATGCCTGAAGAAAGAACGTGCGTCATCAGGATGTCAGCGACGGTGAATTCTTTTGTCGCAATGAAGTCGCGGTCAGCTAACCAGCGCTCCAGATTTGTCAGCACCCGATTTACCCAGCCGACCAAGAACTCGCGATGCTTGCCGCAGCTGCCATCCGCCGTCCAGTCCAGCACCATCAGGGCCAGCAGCGGCGGCTCGATCGAGTTCATCGCGGCGAAGCACCAGCGTACGACTTGCGCCTCGCCAGTGAGGTCGCCTGGGATCAGGCGGCCAGACTTCTTCGCCAGGTAGACGAGGATGGCGGCGGACTCGGACAGCATCAACCCGTCGTCGTTGATCGACGGAATCTGCTCGAACGGGCTGAGCTGCCGGTAGGCGTCTGTGTTCAGGTCGTGTGCAGGGTGGTTCATGCCGACCAGTTCGAAGGGCAGTTGCATCTCTTCGAGCGCCCACAGCACGCGAAGGTCGCGAGTGTGGCCGCGCGCACCAGCATTGACTTTTGAAAAGCCGTATATCTTTAGCATGGTGATTTTCCTTGGTTGAACTCTGGTTTACAACGCGCGTTTTCCGTGCAGCCATTGTCACAACTTCTCGCTGCGTATTTGCCCCAATTGGCTGAGGAGACCTTTCCATCCAGAAAAGACACAACTGTTGCCGTCCACATCGATACGACCGCTCTTGACAACCTTGGCCGCAGTGGCTTTTTTCGATTGCGCGACTGGCGTGCCCTGGGCATGGACCGCAGCAGGTGTGGCGAGCACAGCCGCCGTGAC
>JANNFW010000228.1:0-7822 GCA_031380235.1 Rhodoferax sp.
AGCGTGGGCGAGGTGATGGCCAGCGTCAAGACGGGTGCATCCGCTGGGTTGACCTTGCTGTAGGTAGGTGGCATTGGCAAATCGGTCGGCAGCAAATTGGTGCCCGCGTTGATGGCGGCTTGCACCTGCTGCTCGGCCACGTCCAACGTCATTTCTAGCGAAAACCGCAGCGTGATCACGGAGGCACCGCCGGAGCTGGTGGACGACATCTGCGCCAAGCCCGGCATTTGGCCAAACTGCCGCTCCATCGGCGCAGTCACTGCCGAGGTCATCACATCCGGGCTGGCACCGGGGTACAGCGTTGTGACCTGGATGGTCGGGTAGTCCACCTCGGGCAAGGCAGATAGCGGCAGCAGCCGGTAGGCCAGCGCACCGGCAATCAGGATAGCGACCATCAGCAGCGAGGTGGCCACCGGGCGCAGGATGAAGAGACGCGAGATATTCATGCAGACGGGCTCATGCAGCAAAGCTGTTGACGACGACTCTGTTGTGGCTACTGGCTCTGCTGCTGCTCACGCTGCGCCCGAAGTTGCTGGAAGAAGGCGCGCCGTTCGTCGGGTGTCATCTTGTGAACCTTGGCAGCCGCCTCGGGGCCAAGGCGCTCCAGCGTGCGGCGCACGCGCTCTTGCGCCTCAGGTGGGAGCTGGTCGATCCAAGCGGTAGAGCCCGCAGCAGCTGCGCCGGGCGCCGGTTGTGGCGCAGCCGACCTTGGGGTCGCTACGGTTACCTCTGCGGATGTCGGTGCAGGCGCAGCAGGCCCATCGGCCGGCGCGGCGAGTGCTCGGCTTTGTTTGGCACCGCTTGCAGCTCGTGCTGGCGCGTCAGGCCCGGCGCTTGGAGCGGACATCGGGGCTTGCATCGCGGCGGGCTGACCCGGCCCACCACCGCCCCCTGGGCCCCCTGAACCAGCTTGCCGCGCCGGTGCCGCAATCACCTCAACTTTGGCGCCTTCGCGCAGGCGGTCAGCGCCATCGGTTACCACTTTTTCGCCCTCAGCCAGATCACCTTGCACGCTGACCCAGTCGCCTTCTGTGGTGCCTAGCCGAACGCCGCGAATCGTCACGCTGCTGTCTGCTTTGACCACATACACAAACGCACCGCGCGGTGCCCGTTGCACCGCAGTGGACGGAATGGCCACGGCATCCACCAGCGTATTGACTTGCAGCTTGATGTTGACAAACTGGTTGGGGAAGAGCGCGCCATCGGTATTGGCAAACTCAGCCTTGACTTTGATCGTACCCGTCACCGGGTCAATCGCGTTGTCGGTGGTGCTGACCTTGCCATCGGCAAGCTGGTTGCGAAGGTCACGATCCCAGGCCTGCACGGTCAGGGGATCGGTACCCTTCAGTTTGCGCGCTATCTGCGGCAGATTGGCTTCGGGAAGAGCAAACACGACGCTGATAGGCTGTGTTTGGGTAATGGTGACGATGCCTGTTGCATCCCCGGCGCGAACCAAGTTGCCCAGCTCGGCTGTTTTCAGGCCCAGCCGTCCGCTGATCGGCGCCGTGATCTTTGTGTACGAGAGTTGCAGCTTGGCGTTGTCCACCTGCGCCTGCGTGGTCTGTACCGTGGCGCTGAGTTGCTGCACTAGCGCCACCTGCGTGTCAACCTGCTGTTTGGCGATGGAATCCTTGGCGAGCAGATCCTTGTAGCGTTCTACATCGACCTGGGCGTTTTTTAACTGGGCCTGGTCTTTGGCCAATTGGCCCTGCACCTGAGCCAGTGCAATCTCAAAACTGCGCGGGTCAATCTCCGCCAGGAGAGCGCCTGCACGCACCATCTGGCCTTCTTTAAACCGAATGTTTTTCAGCTCGCCATCCACGCGCGCCCGCACGGTGGCGGTGTTCAGCGCGCTGATGTTGCCGATGGCGCTTAGCACCACTCGCACGTCCTGCTTGCGCACGGTCGCGACCGACACGGGCTGCACGCGGTTGGCGCCAGCAAAGCGGCGCGCGCCAGCCCCACCTGCGCCACTGGCTGCGCCGCTGGCCGGGCTGGCAGGGCCGCCCGCCTGTGCTGCACCCGAAGCTGGGTCCGTTGATGCGGATGTTGAAGTTCCAGCACGCTGGCTCCACCACCATCCTCCCGCGATACTCGCCGCTATCAACATCGTGAGTAGCAATCCCGTGGTGCGTGTCACACCCCTCTGTTTGTGCAAGAGGCAGGCGGTGAAGGGCAGAGTCGTCATGGCTTCGGTTCTCGGGGTTCGTACACTTCAGGTTAACCGATTAGTCTGGAAGCGCTGCGTCTCACGGCTGCATTTTGGTAAACCAGGGGTAAAGTCAGACGACAGCGCTGGCGCGCTATCCCCCAGCCGCACAGGCATTGAAGGCCTGACAGCCTGTCTGCTTATTGCGTTCATCGCACAATCAAAAAGTGGTCTTCAATCAAAAAGCCGTTTTTTTCCATCGGAATCCACTATGAGCCGTGTGGCGCACGCCATCGACCCTGCCTCAAGTCTGATTTTTGTGATCAATGCGGCCGCTGGCAGCAGTGATGCCCAAGCCAAGCGGGAGGTCATTGAGAGCACGCTGGCACAGGCTGGCCGTACCGGTCAATTGGTATTCGCGCAAGCTGCTGACTTGCTCAATGCTGCGCACAAAGCAACCTCGCAAGCTGTCGCAAGCCGCAGCGCAGTCGTGGCAGTGGGCGGCGACGGCACCATCAACACCGTTGCGCAGGCGGCCCATGCGCAAGGGTGCCCCATGGGCGTGATTCCGCAGGGAACATTCAACTACTTCGCGCGGACACATGGCATTCCGGCCGACCCAGCGCAGGCCGTGCAATTACTTTTTCAGTGCAACCCCTTGCCGGTTCAGGTGGCGGTCGTGAACGAGCAGGTCTTCCTTGTCAACGCCAGCCTGGGTCTTTACCCCCAATTGCTGGAAGACCGCGAAGCCTACAAAGCGCGCTTTGGCCGCAGCCGGTTGGTTGCGATGGCTGCCGGATTCGTTACCCTGCTGCGCGCGCACCGCCAGTTGCGTTTGCGCATTGAGCTTGGGAGCGTGGTGCGTGAGGTTCGCACACCCACGCTGTTTGTGGGGAACAACCGCCTGCAGCTCGAACAGGTTGGCGTAACGGTCGGCGCGCAGGTAGGGCAGGGCGCAGCCAGCGCGCTGGACGCTGGAAGCATTGCGGCAGTGATGCTACGACCCATCGGCACCTTGGCCATGATGCGTCTGATGCTCAGTGGTGCCATGGGTACGCTGGGTGAGGCCGATAGCGTGGAGAGTTTTGCGTTTGATCACATGGTGGTGCGCCCCCGGCTAAATTACGGCAGGCGCAAAGTTAAAGTCGCCTTTGATGGCGAAGTCAAGTGGATGCGCTCGCCGATTGAATTTTCGGTGCCGGATAAACCGTTGTTTCTGCTTAAGCCTGATGTCGCCACCGCAGACACTATGGTGGCCGCAAAGCTGCCGATGTGACGGGATGAGGTGAAGTCATGAGCGTAGTGATCCAAATCTCGGACACCCATTTTGGTACCGAGAGGCCTGAGGTAATGCGCGCGCTGGTCGATTTGGCGCAGCGCCTTCAGCCTGATCTGCTGGTGCTGTCTGGCGATATCACCCAACGGGCGAAGCCATCCCAGTTTAAAGCGGCACGTGAATTTATGGATCGCCTCGGCGCCCCGATGTTGGCTATTCCCGGCAACCATGACATTGCGCTTTTCAATGGCATTGCCAGGCTCTTTTGGCCTTATGCCGACTACAGCAAAGCGTTCGGCGTTGAGTTGGAGCCGGTGCATTCCTGCCCCGACTTGCTGGTGCTGTGCGTCAACACCACGCGCGCGTACAGGCACAAGCATGGCGAGGCGTCTGCTGCGCAAATTGAACGTGTCGCGCGCCGGCTGGAGTCCGCCAGTGCCCAGCAACTTCGTGTCGTCGTCGTCCACCAACCGATTGCAGTCCAGCGCCCAGAGGATGCCGTGCATTTGGTGCGTGGACACGATGCGGCATTGCAGCGTTGGGCGAGAGCAGGAGCAGATGTTGTGATGGGTGGGCACATTCATCTGCCGTATGTGATGGAAATCCAAGCCTTACCCAGGCCTATGTGGGCGGTGCAAGCGGGCACCGCCGTGTCCAAACGAGTGCGGCCAGGTGCCCCGAATTCTGTCAATGTGCTGCAATGGGGCGGCACCGATCAAGCGGACTTGCCGCCTGGCAGCTTACGCATAGAGCAATGGGATTTTGACGGCGTGCAGCAGACGTTTACCTGCGCGCGTGTGACGCAGGTCAGGCCTTCCCGCGCAAATTCTCAATAAGCCTGGTCACAAATCCGTGCGCAGTGTCCAAATTTCGGGAAACAGCACGACGTCCAGCATCTTGCGCAGATAGCTCACACCCCCTGTGCCTCCAGTGCCGCGCTTAAAGCCAATCACGCGCTCTACGGTGGTGACGTGGCGAAAGCGCCATTGGCGAAAGGCATCTTCCAGGTCGGTGAGTTCTTCGCCCAGTTGGTACAAATCCCAATGCGCTTTGGGGTCGCGATAGACAACGAGCCAGGCTTGCTCGACCTCCATGCTGGCTTCATAGCCCTTCGTCCAATCGCGCGCCGTGTGGCTGGCGGGCACGCTCAGACCCCGGCGGGCCAGCAGCTTCAGCGATTCATCGTAGAGCGATGGCGCCTCATACGCTGCCTGCACCTGCGCCAGCAAATCGGGGCGGTGAGCGTGGGGCTTGAGCATCGCAGCGTTCTTGTTGCCCAACGCAAATTCAATGCACCGGTACTGCGCGCTTTGAAAGCCGCTGCTGTTGGCGAGGTACGGGCGAATGGCGCTGTATTCGGGCGGCGTCATGGTGGCCAGCACGTCCCACGCGTGCACGAGTTGCTCCATGATTTTGCTGACCCGTGCCAGCATTTTGAAAGCGGTGGCGAGTTCGTCTTTGGCCACGTTGTCAATGGCGGCTCGCAGCTCGTGCAGCATCAGCTTCATCCACAGTTCGCTGGTCTGATGCTGGATGATGAACAGCATCTCGTTGTGGTCGGGTGAGAGCGGCTGCTGTGCACCCAGAATTTGGTCCAGATGCAGGTAGTCGCCATAACTCATCGACTGGCTGAAGTCCAACTGCGCGCGCTCGTCGGCAACGATGTGGGCGGGTGACTTCATGGCTGACCTCGGCCTCTCGACAATGCCGCTCAGGGATTCTTCTGTTCAAGCCGCAAGCCCGCCGCTGTGCGGTTGGCAAAGCCTTTCCAATAGGTGTGGTCGGCCTTCAAAGCACCCGTGGTCTCGGCAGACCATTTGCCATCCTTGGCGTTTTCAACCAGGGCCAGGTAGCTGTCCATGCTGGCATCGCTCTTAAGGTACTTGCCCAAAAACGCCGTGGTGAAATGCTGCGCGATATTGTTCATGCGCACGTTGTCCCACACCGAGTCAATGTAGTGGTTGCCGGGGTTGGTCGTGACACCCGCGGGTGGGTACAAAGCCTCTTTGGGGGCGGGGATGGGCGCGCCCGCGTTGTGGTTGGCATTCTCATAGGTCAACAAAAACCGCGGCGCATTCACGCTGCCTTCGTAGATGTTGCGCACGCCGGGGGAGTAACCGGAGACATCATCCACGCTGCCTGCAATGTAGAAGACTGGGGTCTTGATTCCGCTTAAGCCTGCCGCATCCCAAAAGCCCCGCGTCCAGCCCCAGGGAGCGAATGCCACTGCCGCCTTGATTCTTGAGTCCAGCGAAGCCGTGTGCGAGCTGCTGCCCGCCTGGCGTGCCGCCAGTGCGCCGTTGGGCGGAGCCAGCGGATTGGCGACGATGGCCGACGTGAAGCCCCCACCAATCGTGTTTACCACGCCGTAGCCGCCCATCGAGTAGCCAATCAACGCCGTGTTGTCTGCATTGACCAGCCCTTTGAGGGTGGTGCCTGGGTCGTTGGCGTTAAGCCGGGCCATCTCGTTCAACACAAAAAGCTGGTCTAGCGGTCGGTTCAAGAGCGTGCTGCCAAAAGCGCCCTGGTCGCTGTAGGTGCTGTCGGTGTGGTCGATGGAGGCGACCACGTAGCCCTTGCTGGCAAGGTTCTCGGCAAGGTGGCTCAACAAAAAGCGGTTGCCGGGGTAGCCGTGCGAGATGATGACCAGCGGGTACGGTGCGCCGCTGGCATCCGCCGCAGCCTCGCGCGTGGCTTTGCCGCTGAGCGTGGTCTCGGTTTTACCATCGCGGATGAAGGTGCGGTACTGGCCACTGGCGGGCGCATCAGCCGCTTTGCCGGGGTACCAGACCTCGACGGTCAATGGACGGTCATAGCTGGGAATCGGCTCGCCGGCCTTGGCTTTCAAGATGTCCAACTGCTTCGGGTTGGTCATCTTCAAAGTCTTCACGCCAATGCTGAACTTGCCGAACTTGGCAAGCTCTGGCGCGTCGATGCGGATGGTGTCTACCCGGTTATCCTGCGCGTGCGCGAGAGTTCCAACAGCGAGTGCCAGGGCGGTGAAGGTGCGGATTACGGTCTTTTTCAACATGTCTTACCTCTTTAATCATTTACAAATAAATGGGAGCATTGCCAGCATACCCGTTTCAAGTGACGGCGTTTTTCTGGCTGAACTTTGCTTGAGTCCACTCACCCGTTTCAAGCACCTTTCTGAGGTGATCAACCGCACGCCATACATCCTCAAAACCGTTGTACAGCGGTGTGAATCCAAAGCGCAGAATGTCGGGCTCGGTGCCGCCATTCCCCGCTCTAAAGTCGCCAATCACCCCGCGCGCAATCAGTGCCTGCATGATGGCGTAAGCACTGGCCGCCTCGCAGGTCAATGACACCTGCGATCCGCGCACAGCGTGCGCACTGGGGGTGACGATGCCCAAGCCGTGCCCCGCACAGCGCTCTTCCACCAAGCGCATGAACAAGTCTGAAAGCCCCAGCGACTTGGCATAAAGTGCCGCCATGCCACCCACCGCTTCAGCAGCCAAGAGCGTGTCCAGCCCGCAGTCCAGCGCCGCCATGCCCAGCACGGTGGGCGTGCCGCACAAATACTGCTTGATGCCCGCCGCAGGCGAGTAGCCTGGTGTGAAGGCAAAGGGCGCGGCGTGGCCCAGCCACCCTTGTAGCGGCTGCGCGACAGGATTGCCTGCTTTGGCATGACGCGGGTTCACCCACACGAAAGCAGGCGCACCGGGCCCGCCATTCAAGAATTTATAGCCGCAACCCACGGCAAAGTCGGCATCAGAAGTGTTCAAATCCACGGGCACGGCGCCCGCACTGTGGGCCAAATCCCAAATGCTGAGCACACCGGCCTGCTTGGCCGCCCGTGTGACCGCGCTCATGTCGAACATGGCACCCGTTCGGTAGTTGACATGCGTCAGCATCAGCACCGCGACATCAGATGTGAGTGATGCTTCAACCGCATCCGCATCCACCAGTTTCAACGTGAAGCCGTGGGTGCGGCAAAGCCCTTCGGCCATGTAAAGATCCGTCGGGAAATTACTACGCTCACTTAATACGATCGTGCGACTGGGTGATTGACGTGCCGCCAACTGCATCGCCACGCTGAGCACTTTGAACAGGTTGATGGACGTGCTGTCCGTCGCCAGCACCTCCCCCGGCCCCGCCCCAATCAAGCGCGCAATCTTGTCCCCCAGGCGCGCAGGTTGGTCAATCCAGCCTGCAGTGTTCCACGATCGAATCAGCCCTTGGCCCCATTCCTGGTTGATGACGTCGGCGACGCGGCTGACCGTCGTTTTGGGCAGCGCACCGAGCGAGTTGCCATCCAGGTAGATGATGTCGGGCGGCAAGCTGAACTGATCGCGCAAATGGCGCAGTGGGTCGTCGATATCAAGCTGGCGGCAGTGTTGAAGCGTGGCAGGTGAATTCATAGTGCAGCGAAGGTA
>JANNFW010000243.1:0-2012 GCA_031380235.1 Rhodoferax sp.
ACCCGAGCGCTCAGCGAGATCAACCGCGATGTGCTGCAGCGCATGAACGACTCGCAGTTTCATCGCGGGCCGGACGAGGGCAGTCTGCATACGGAGCCGGGTTTGGGTCTGGGTCATCGTCGTCTGTCGATCATCGATGTCGCCACCGGCCAACAGCCTTTGTTCAATGAAGACGGCTCCGTGGTCGTGATCTTCAACGGTGAAATCTACAACTACCAGGAGCTCATCCCTGAGCTACAGGCGCTCGGCCACGTGTTTCACACCAAGAGCGACACCGAGTGCATCGTGCACGGCTGGGAGGCCTGGGGGGCGGACTGCGTCAAGCGCTTTCGTGGCATGTTTGCCTTTGCGCTATGGGATCGCAACCAGCAGACCTTCTTCATGGCACGCGACCGCATGGGCGTCAAGCCGATGTATTACTCGCTGTTGGATGACGGCATGCTATTGTTTGGCTCGGAACTCAAATCCGTGTTGGCCCACGGCGGCATGCGTCGCGATATCGATCCGCTGGCCGTCGAAGAATACTTCGCGCTGGGCTATGTGGCCGAGCCGCGGACCATCTTCAAACAGGCCAAAAAACTGCCGCCCGCGCACACGCTCACCATCCGTCGGGGTCAGCCGATCAAGGAGCCCGTTGCGTATTGGGACGTGCGCTTCAGTTTGGACAACCCCATCTCCGAGGCAGACGCCCAAGCCGAATTGGTCGTGCGCCTCAAAGAGTCGGTTCGCCTGCGCATGATTGCCGAGGTGCCACTGGGGGCGTTTTTATCGGGTGGTGTGGACTCCAGCGCAGTCGTGGCCACCATGGCCGGCTTGAGCCAAGAGCCCGTCAACACCTGCTCCATCGCGTTTGACGACCCAGCCTTCAACGAATCCGAGTTTGCTCAGAAGGTGGCAGACCGCTACAAAACCAACCACCGCGTAGAAACCGTTATGAGCGACGATTTCGACCTGATCGACACGCTAGCTAGTCTTTACGACGAGCCCTATGCCGACAGCTCGGCGATCCCGACCTACCGCGTTTGCCAGCTCGCGCGCAAGCACGTGACGGTGGCGCTCTCGGGCGACGGGGGCGATGAAGCCATGGGTGGCTATCGGCGCTACCGCATGCACCTGATGGAGGAGGGCATGCGCTCGGCCATGCCCATGGGACTTCGCAAACCACTGTTTGGAACCCTCGGCAAAATTTACCCCAAAGCAGATTGGGCGCCGCGCATGTTTCGCGCCAAAACTACGTTTGAAGGCTTGGCACGCGACTCGGTTGAGGCCTACTTTCATTCCATCTCCATCCTGCGTGGCCCTATGCGCGACGAACTCTTCAGCCCGAAGTTCAAATCCGAAATTGCGGGCTACAACGCGCAAGAAGTCTTCAACCACCACGCCGCACAGGCGGGCACTGACGACCCGCTGGCGCTGATTCAATATCTTGACATCAAGACCTACCTGGTCGGCGATATCAACACGAAAGTGGACCGTGCCAGCATGGCCCACTCGCTGGAAGTGCGCGAGCCGCTGATGGATCACGAGCTGATCGAGTGGCTGGCCACGCTGCCCTCCAGCCATAAAATCAACGGGCAGGAAGGCAAGTATGTGTTCAAGAAATCGATGGAGCCGTACCTTCCGAATGACGTTCTGTATCGGCCCAAAATGGGTTTTTCGGTGCCCTTGGCTCGTTGGTTTCGCGGCCCGCTTAAGCAGCGCGTGCGCGATGCAGTGCTGGGTGAGCGGTTGAAGTCAACAGGGTGGTTCAACACGGCCTATTTGCAGCATTTGATTGAAGCCCACCAGTCCGGCGCGCGCGACTACAGTGCGCCGCTGTGGACGCTGATGATGTTCGAGGCCTTCCTGCGGCAGGTGGTCGATGGCAGTCGCCCAGTGGCTACCAACGTGGTGCCTGCTGAAGCTGCGCCGATGGGTGTTCCCGTCACGTCCTGTGCATGTAAATTCTGCACGTTCTGGACCACTCGATCCCGCTGCACAGCGGCTACACCTTTCGCACGCTGTCAATTCTG
>JANNFW010000247.1:0-9919 GCA_031380235.1 Rhodoferax sp.
TCATACCCCACGCCGTGGCAGTCCAGCACCACCTGCGGCGGGTTTTTCTCAACCAGAATGCCGCAGAGCCGGCCGATCATGGCAAGCCCCTGCAGGTGGTGTAAAAGCTTGTGGCAAAGCTTGCAGTAAAGAGGCGGTGCGCGGGGTTCATTGGGGCTTGATCTTAGCGGATGCACCCGCCCCGCCCCGGCACGACAATCGCAGGCCACAATGCGGTTTACCCTCGCCAGCACCAGCACACCACCCCAGCGCCCCGCCATGATCGTTCGCCACCTGTTTTCACCGCCCAACAACACCCGGCTGGGCCACCTGTGCGGCCCGATGGACGAACACCTGCGCACCATCGAAGCGGCGCTGCAGGTGAAGATTGCGCACCGCCACGAGCAATTCAAGATCGATGGCACCAAGGCCCACTGCAAACAGGCGCTTGAGCTTTTGCAGGCGCTGTATGAGATCGCCGCACGGCCGATCGAGCCCGCCGTGGTGCAGATCATGCTGGCCGGCGACCCGGACCTGGACGACGCTGCCGCTCCCGCGCTCAAAACCCGCCGCCCCGAGCTCAAACCGCGCACGCTGAACCAGGCCACTTACCTCGACAACATTGCCGCCTTCGACATCACCTTCGGCATTGGCCCGGCCGGCACCGGCAAGACTTACCTGGCGGTGGCCATGGCGGTCGATGCGCTCCAGCGCAGCGCGGTGCAACGCATCGTGCTCACGCGGCCGGCCGTGGAAGCCGGTGAAAAACTCGGCTACCTGCCCGGCGACCTGGCGCAGAAGATTGACCCCTACTTGCGCCCCCTGTACGACGCGCTCTATGACCTGATGGGCTTTGACCAGGTGCAAAAAGCCTTCGAACGCCAGACCATCGAGATCGCCCCGCTGGCCTTCATGCGCGGGCGCACGCTGAACAACGCCTTCGTGATCCTCGACGAAGCGCAAAACACCACGCCCGAGCAGATGAAAATGTTTTTGACGCGCATCGGTTTTGGCGCCAAGGCGGTGATCACCGGCGACGTGAGCCAGATCGACCTGCCCAAGACGCAACAAAGCGGCCTGATCGACGCCGAGCGGGTGCTGAAACGCGTCAACGGCATTTCGTTTTGCCGCATGACCAGCGCCGATGTGGTGCGCCACCCCCTGGTCGCGCGCATCGTTGACGCCTACGACATGCCCGGCCGCTCCGACACCGAGCGCCCCGAGTTGCCGCTCAAGCCGGCGCGCCGCGCGCGTGGGCAAAAATCCGCTCCCTGAAATCCACCCCCTGAAATTCGCCTCCTGTAGCGCACGCGGCACCGATGCTCAAACACCTGCAGCTCTCGCTCCAGTTCGCCTTGGGTCAAGCACCGCGTGGCACGCGCGCTGCTCTGCCGCGCCACTTCGTTGCCCGCTGCATCCGCCACACGCTGCAACACGACGCTGAAATCACCGTGCGCGTCGTGGGCGCAGAAGAAGGCCAGGCGCTCAACCGCGACTACCGGCAAAAGGATTACGCCACCAATGTCTTGACCTTCGACTACGCCCGCCCGCCCGCTGCGCCCCTGGTGCAGGCCGACCTGGTGCTGTGCGCGCCGGTGGTGGCGCGCGAGGCCCGCGAGCAGGGCAAAACCCTGCAGGCGCATTACGCCCATCTGCTGGTGCACGGAGCGCTGCATGCGCAGGGCTGGGACCATGAAACCTCATTGGCCGATGCCCGCGCCATGGAGGCGCACGAGGTGGCGATCCTGGCCCGGCTCGGATGGCGCAACCCTTACCGCTGAAAATCGCTCAAGGTTGCGAGACTACAAAATTGCAAAATTACAATTGCTATTATTTATATAGCATACTATCCATATTGTTCGTGACTTGATGCCGTATTTTTCTTGAAATTCCGAAAATTCCCTTCTGTATTCCAAAATAATTAACACCCATGTTAATTATTTGCCCTATCGAATTTACCCCCTTAGAATCGATTTCATGCAAAACCGCCGCTCGCCCCGCTACCGCCGGCACCTGCCCTGGCTGCTGGCGTGGGCGCTGGTCACCGTGCTGGCGGCGTTGATCCTCGGGCAGCGTGAGGTCAACCGCCAGCGTGAAAGCTTCGACGCCGACCTGCACACCGCGCACGGCCTCCTGGGCCAGAAACTGCAGCAAAACGATGTGCTGCTGGCCGCCCTGGCCAGCGCGCCCAGCGCCGACTCGCTGGCGCGCATGGAGCAGCGCCTGGCCCACACCCACCCGCAGGTCTTGCAGGTGCAAAAGCGCGAAGCTGGCGGCTCCTGGGGCGACGAGGCGATGGCCGCCGCCGAAGAAGCCTCCGCCCGGCAAAAACGCCCGGTGATGGCCAGCGCCAATCTGGCGCGCGACCGTTACCTGCTGGTGCAGGCCGCCGAGCCCACCAGCCTGGCGCTGCTGCTGGACTTGCGCGCCCAAATCCCGTGGAGCAAATGGCCCATGGCGCGCGAAGCCAGCCCGGTGCAGGTGCGGCTCGAATACCAACGCCAGTTTCTGAGCCTGCAAGATGGCCTGCTGCCCACGCCAGATGGCACCACCTCAGGCGCATCCACGCCGCGCGGTTGGCGCTTCATTTTCCGGCAACCGCTGGATTCAGCCAGCCAGCCCTTTGTGCTCAGCGGCGAGCGTTACCTCGCCTGGAGCGAGCTGCCCTGGAGCCCGATTTTCAACCTCTCGCTGCTCACTGCCTTGCTGCTGCTGGCCGCCCGCGCGCTCCTGCGCCAGCGCCACGACATGGCCCGCGCCCGCGAGCTGATGCACATTGGCGAAGTCGGCCGCCTCACCACCCTGAACGAGCTGGCCGCCGGCATGGCCAAAGAACTCGCCGCCCCGCTCGACGCCGCGCAGGCCGCCGTGAACCAGGCACGCGCGCAGCTCAGCGACGACAGCCAGGAGCCACTGGTGGCGCTGCTTTCCATCGACACCGCCGCCGACCAGCTCAAAGACGCCCACGCCGTGGTGGCCCGCCTGCGCCATGTCGTCGAGCAGCCAGACCTCTCACACCAGATGGAGCGCTTGAGCCTTCTGGACGCCGCCCGCGCCGCGCTCGATTTGCTCCAGCCCGAGCTCACGCGCCAGGGCGTCACACCCGGCATCGAGCTCGCAGGGCCCGAGTTTTCCGTGCTGGCCGAAGCCGAGGCGCTGCAGCAAATCCTGTTCCAGCTCATCACCAACGCCCTGCAGGCCATGGAGGGCATGCGCCCGCAGGAGCGCCGCCTGACGGTAGCGCTGGCCCACACCGGGCGCACCGGCCACCTCACCGTGCAAGACAACGGCCCCGGCATCGCCAACAACATCGCCACGAAAATTTTCGAGCCCTTCTTCACCACCCGCCCCGGCCACCTCGGCCTGGGCCTGAGCCAGTGCGAAACCCTGGCCAGCAGCATGGGCGGCACCCTCACTGCCTTCAACCGCGTGCCGCGCGGGGCGGAGTTTTGTTTGAGTTTGCGGTTGGCGGGGTGAGGGAGCGTAAGTCAGGCTTTGAAAAAAGGGGAATCTGACAATGGAAGACTTCGTATATTCCCTCCGCCGAGCAGTTAAGCTGCGCAAGCTTGATTGAACAGGCTGGGCCGGGAGAGGCTGGCAAGACTTTGAGCGTTGAAGCTCGTTGATCAGGTTGGGTGACGGGGTCGTCATATCCCGCCAATTAGGTTGCCACTGGAACATCAATCGCCAATATTGCTATATTTAAAATAGCAATAAAACATTATTACACATGACTTAGATGCCAAAAACTCTCGATTTTCGACAGGCAGGGCCGGAAATTTGCCAATTGTTAACACTCATATTAACAATTCTCATCTGAGCCCCGTCCACACTCACCCCAGCGTCACCCGCGCAAACTTGCGCTTCCCCACCTGCACCACGTACACCCCTGCGCCGAGCTTGAGGCCTTTGTCGCTCACCACGCTGGAGTCCACCCGCACGCCGCCGCCGTCGATCAGGCGGTTGCCTTCGCCGCTGGAGGCTGCGAGGCCCGCCATTTTGAGCAGGTTGCCGATGCCTAGCGCGGCGGCGCCTTCGCCCAAAGCCAGGGTGATCTCGGGAATCTCGTCGGGCACACCGCCTTTGGAGCGTTTGATGAAGTCCTGCTCGGCAGCGTCGGCCGATTTGCTTGAGTGAAACCGCGCGGTGATCTCCTTGGCCAGGGCCACTTTGGCGTCTTTCGGGTTGCGCCCGCCTTCCACCTCCGCTTTCAGCGCCGCGATATCGGCTTCTGATTTGAACGAGAGCAGGGTGTACCAGCGCCACATCAACACGTCCGAGATGCTCAAAACCTTGGCAAACATGGTGTTGGCGTCTTCCGAAATGCCGATGTAGTTGTTTTTCGACTTCGACATCTTCTCCACGCCGTCCAGCCCTTCGAGCAGCGGCATGGTCAAGATGCATTGCGGCTCCTGGCCGTATTCCTGCTGCAAGTGACGGCCCACTAACAAGTTGAATTTCTGGTCGGTGCCGCCCAATTCGAGGTCGCTTTTGAGCGCCACCGAGTCGTAACCCTGCATCAGCGGGTACAAAAACTCGTGCACGCTGATGGTCTGACCGGTGGTGAACCGCTTATGGAAATCATCACGCTCCATCATCCGCGCCACGTTGTACTTGGCCGCCAGTTGAATCATGCCGCGCGCACCGAGCGGGTCGCTCCACTCGCTGTTGTAGCGGATCTCAGTCTTCGCCGGATCCAGCACCAGGCTGGCCTGCTTGTAGTAGGTCTCAGCGTTCTCTTTGATTTGCTCGGCACTAAGGGGTGGGCGTGTCGAGTTGCGGCCCGACGGGTCACCGATCAGGCTGGTGAAGTCGCCAATCAAAAAGATCACCGTGTGCCCCAAATTCTGCAACTGGCGCATTTTGTTCAGCACGACGGTGTGGCCGATGTGGATGTCGGGTGCGGTGGGGTCTAGCCCCAGCTTGATCCGCAACGGCTGGCCGGTGGCCTCGGAGCGGGCGAGTTTCTTCAGCCAATCGTCCTGCGGCAGCAGTTCCGCGCAGCCCCGCAAGGACACGGCCATCGCCTCTTGGACGCGATCAGTCACCGGGTAGACCGTTGGGGGAGCCGCAGGGGGAGGAGTCAAGGCTTGATTCATAAGGGTTTTTCTAGATGCACAGGATGCTATGGCGGCTATAATCCGCCCTCGCTTGCCAAATTTCGCGGACTTCAATGCCCAATTTAGCAACTCTAGATTTTAGTTGTAGCGCACTGCCTACAGCACCTCTCTGGGATCGCCCGTTTTGAATGGTCTGAAGAAAAATAGTCTGGTGAGTGGCCTGTTGAACATCGCCAACGAAGTATCGGCACTCGCGCAATACGGCGTTCGCACCTACCCCAAGCGTCTCACCGCCTTGATCGCAACACTGGCACTCGGTGGCGCAGGCGGTGCATTTGCCATCGCCTCGCTGGCACCCGATGCGGCTGACCTGCCCGTGCGCAGCGTGGCAGAAGCTGTGCAGCCGCTGGCGAACCTGATCAAGCCTCTGGCCGCAGCAGACGCTGATGTGCAAGGCTTGCCCGCTATTGGCGATTTGATGGGCCCATTGACGCTTTACCGATCCGACGTTTCCCGCGCCAACGACACGGCAGACACCCTGCTCAAACGCCTGGGCATCAGCGATGCAAGCGCCGCCGCTTTCCTGCGCGCTGACCCGCTGGTGCGCAAAAGCCTGTGGAGCCGCGCCGGGCGCAGCTTGAGCGCCGAGGCAGCTGCGGATCACAGCCTGCTCAAACTTGTCGCCCGCTGGATGCCCACGGACGATGGCAATTTTTCGCGCCTGATCGTCGAGAAAACTCCGAATGGCATGACATCCCGGGTTGAAACTGCGCCACTCGTCGCCTCAACCCGCCTGGCCGGTGGCACCATATCCTCGTCGCTGTTTGCAGCCACTGACGCAGCGGGTTTGCCCGATTCCATCGGCGTGCAAGTCGCCGAAATTTTTGCGGGCGACATCGATTTTCACCGCGCACTGCGCAAGGGCGACCGCTTCTCCATCACCTATGAAGCGCTGGAGGCCGATGGCGAGCCAATGCGCAGCGGCCGGGTATTGAGCGCTGAGTTTGTCAACAACGGCAAAACCTACCAAGCCATGTGGTTTGCAGGCCAGAGCAACACCCAGGGCAATGCCAAGAGTGGTGCCAAGGGCGCCTACTACACGCTGGACGGCCAAAGCCTTCGCCGTGCGTACCTGGCGTCACCACTCGAATTCTCCCGGGTGACCAGCGGCTTCAAGATGCGCCTGCACCCCATTCACCTCACCTGGAAAGCGCACTTGGGTGTCGATTACGCCGCGCCCACTGGCACACCTGTGCGCACGATTGGCGATGGCGTGGTGGAATTTGCGGGCGTGCAAAGCGGCTACGGCAACGTCGTCACCGTGCAACATGGCAAAGAGAACGCCACGGTGTACGCGCACTTGAGCAAAATCAACGTGCAAAAGGGCCAAAAAGTCAGCCAGAGCGACATCATTGGCTTGGTCGGCTCCACCGGCTGGTCGACCGGGCCGCATTTGCATTTTGAGTTCCGTGTCAACGGCGTGCACCACGACCCGCTGACCATCGCCCGCCAAAGCGAAGCGCTGCCCATCAACACGGCTGCCAAGGCCCAGTTCGACAGCACTGCCGCCATCGTGCGCGTGGCGCTGGCGGCAGCCGGCTCAATTCAACAGGCTTCCGCGCAGTAGCAGTGCCGGTGTCTGGGCCCAAACCCGAGAGCTACATCGGCCTGATGTCAGGCACTTCACTGGACGGTGTCGATGGTGTCATCGCGGACTTTGCGGGCGACAAAGTCAAGGTTCTGGCTCACGCATACGTACCCTTCGCTCCCGCGTTGCGCGCCGAGTTGCTCGCGCTGAACGCTTCGGGAGACGATGAATTACATCGCGCCGCCTTGGCCGAGAATGGCCTTGCACGCACCTATGCGAAGGTGGTCGCAGCCCTGCTGCAAGAGGCTGGAGCGGACCGCACCCACATTCAAGCGATAGGTGCCCACGGCCAAACCGTGCGCCACCGCCCCCAAGCGTTCGATGCCGACCCGGCCCACCAAGTGGCTGGCGGCTACACCTTGCAGCTCAACAACCCCGCCATGCTGGCGGAATTGACTGGCATTGACGTGGTGGCCGACTTTCGCCGCCGTGATGTGGCGGCAGGCGGCCAAGGTGCGCCACTGGTCCCCGCTTTCCACCAGGCGGTTTTCGGCAGTGGGGGCGAAAACCTGGCCGTCGTCAACATCGGTGGTATTTCAAATATTACATTGCTCGAAGCGAACAACGCACAGGGCACTCATGACACTCAAGATGTTGGTGGTTATGACTGCGGGCCCGGCAATGCTTTGATCGACTATTGGTGCCAAGTCCACACGGGCCAGCCGTTTGATAACGCCGGACAGTGGGCAGCCAGTGGGCAGGTTTACGCGGGGTTGCTGGCAAGCTTGCTCGACGAGGCATACTTCCGCCAGCCACCGCCCAAAAGTACGGGCCGTGACTTGTTCAATGCGGTTTGGCTGGCAGGCAAGCTTGCGCCATTCAAAGATCTCAAGGCTGTTGACGTACAAGCGACGCTGACCGAATTGACTGCACGTGTTTGCTGTGATGCGCTCCAAGGCGTATCGGTAACGCTGGCGAAGCTGATTGTCTGCGGCGGTGGCGCGCTCAATGCGCACCTGATGGAGCGTCTGGTCGCTTTGTCAGGCCTGGCGGTGGAATCATCCGAACTCCATGGCTTGCCACCGTTGCAAGTGGAGGCCACGGCCTTTGCCTGGCTGGCGCGCAAATGTACTAGGCGCGAGACAGGCAACGTGCCAAAAGTAACGGGCGCACAAGGCGCCCGAATATTGGGTGCGATCTACGCTGCTTGATTACGTTGAAAAGCTCGATCCGCAGCCGCAAGTCGTGGTGGCATTGGGGTTTTTGATCACAAACTGCGCGCCTTGCAGGTCTTCCTTGTAATCAATCTCCGCGCCCAACAGATACTGGTAGCTCATCGCATCAATCAACAGCGACACGCCATTTTTGGTCATGGTGGTGTCGTCTTCGTTGGTGATCTCATCAAAGGTGAAGCCGTACTGGAAGCCCGAGCAGCCGCCACCCTGCACGAAAACGCGCAGTTTCAAGTCCGGGTTGCCTTCTTCGGCAATCAGGTCGGCCACCTTGGTTGCCGCGCTGTCGGTGAACAGAATCGGGGCGGGTGGCATTTCGGTCTGGATATTTTCTGCAACAGCACTCATGACGTTTCCTTCAGCGCCCGCAATACGGACAATTCTTTCAATACTACAGCAAATCAATCAAGATTTATTGTTAACCGTTATTTGCCGCCAGTTTCAGTGTGGGCTTGTCCTCGCCCGCCACCTCGCCCGCCACCGCGCCAGGCAAGATGGGACGCAATTGGCCCGCTACCAAGGCGCCTTGATGCATCTCCAGCGCGGCGTAATGCACATCACCTTCAATGCGGGCCTTGGGCTGCAATTCCAACATCACCTGGGCGTAGATGGGGCCTTTGACAGTGCCGTTGATGATGATGTGATCGGCGTACATCTCGCCCGTCACCGACGCCTGCTCGGAGATCACCAGCAGGCTACGCTCGTCTTCTGATGCCCGGATGTTGCCAATGACCGCGCCATCGACCCGCAGACCTTCCGAAAACCTGAAATTTCCCGTGATCTGGCTGCCTTGGGCAATCAGGCTTTTAATGGGCGGCGGTTTTTTCTTCAGGAACATGGTGTTGTCTCCAACGCTAGACTTTGATGGACTGTGAGGCTTTGACTGAAGAGCCTTCTACCACTTTGACGGACACAGTCTTGACCGTGGTCTGCGCGGGCAGGTCAAACAGCCCTTCGGTTCGGCCATATTGGCGAAACTTCAAATCCTGCGCGCCGCCTGGCAACACACCCACCCACGGCTTGCCTTGAGAGGTGCCGGAGAAGCTAACCTCCAGGCGGCCATTGAATTCCGGCGCGTTCTTTTGCGAATGCATCACGACCACCTGCCATTTTACCTGGCTGCCGTTGAGCACCTCGGCCTGCAAACCGCGCACCGCAATACCTTCGCCACCTGTGGAGGGAATCAGTTTTTCAAAAAACCCCAAGTCGTCCTTGAGCTTGCGGTTTTCTGAATCGAGCTGCTTGTTGTGCGCCATCAGGCCTGTGCTGGCGGCTTTCTCGGTGGTGACCAAGGTGCCTGCCGTGTCAGCAATGGTTTGGGCCTTTTCACGCGCCATGACAGCGGTGGAAAGCTCGGCCCGCAGCGTCACCAACTCGATGCGGGCGCGCTCCAGTTCGGCCCTGGCACCGCCATCCAGCCCGGCAATCTCACGGCCAAACTCGAAGGCCCATAAGCCGATGGCCGCGCAAAATCCAAAAACAATCGCCAGCATCGCCCAGCGAAACGGCCAAGGCAAGGCGCTGCGAACCGACATGCGCGGAGAGCTGATCGACAAACGGCGACGAAGGAGGCGAAATTTCATGCTCTGACGGGTAGCGGGATGGCGAGTCTAACAGTCAGTCGATGCAATAGCTGTAAACAATTGCCTTGAGTCTGAATGCACGAAAACCAAAGAAAAACCGCCCAGACTGTGAAGTGTTGGGCGGTTTGAACCAGAGCAACGAAGCTTAGCGCTTCGAGAACTGCTTCCTGCGACGAGCGCCGTGCAAGCCGACTTTCTTACGCTCGACTTCGCGCGCATCACGCGTGACGAAGCCGGCTTTGGACAGCTCGGGCTTGAGACTCGCGTCATAGTCAATCAGCGCGCGGGTGATGCCGTGGCGCACTGCACCGGCCTGGCCAGACTCGCCACCGCCAGCAACGTTGACCATGATGTCAAACGTCTCAGCGTGGTTGGTCAACAGCAGCGGCTGCTTGCAGATCATGATCGAGGTGGCACGACCAAAGAACGCAGTGATGTCCTTGCCATTGACAACGATTTGGCCGGAGCCTTTTTTCA
>JANNFW010000273.1:0-1879 GCA_031380235.1 Rhodoferax sp.
TGCGACCCGAACAACAGCCAGAAGATGGTGGCCGAGGGCACCGACTACTGGATGCACAGCGAAAGCACCATTACCGGCGGGCGCAGCGGCATGGACCAGTACATTGGCGGCATCGAGCACGCGATCTTGCACCTGCTCTACGCGCGATTCTGGACCAAGGTCATGCGCGACATGGGCCTGGTCAAGATCGACGAGCCCTTCACCAAGCTGCTCACCCAAGGCATGGTGCTCAATCACATTTACTCGCGCAAGGGCGAGCGCGGCGGTGTGGAGTATTTTTGGCCACATGAGGTTGAAGATATTGTTGACGCGACGGGCAAAGTCACCGGGGCCAAGCTCAAAGCCGCCAAGGGCGATGTGCCCGCAGGCACGCTCATTACCTACGAAGGTGTGGGCACCATGAGCAAGAGCAAAAACAATGGGGTGGATCCGCAGGACTTGATTGAGAAGTACGGCGCTGACACAGCGCGGCTTTACACCATGTTCACCGCGCCGCCCGAGGCTACGCTGGAGTGGAATGACTCGGCCGTGGAGGGCAGCTACCGGTTTTTGCGGCGGGTGTGGGCGGCGTGTGTGCAGGCACGCGAGCTGGTTCAGGCGGGCATGGGTCAAACCGTGGTGTCGGGCAGTCTTTCAGCGGACATGAAGGCGGTGCGCCGCGAAGTTCATCTGGCGCTCAAGCAGGTGGCGTATGACTATGAGCGGATGCAGTACAACACTGTGGTGTCAGGCTGCATGAAGATGCTCAATGCGATTGAGTCGGCGAAGTTTGAAACTGCCAAAGGCCAATCGGCTTTGGCGGCGGAGCTGCTGGGTATCTTGCTGCGCAGCCTCTACCCAGCCACGCCGCACATCGCGCATCAGTTGTGGGCCGAGATGGGTTACGGCAAACACCATGGCGACATTCTGGATGCACCTTGGCCCAAGGTGGATGAAGGTGCGCTGGCGCAGGATGAAGTTGAACTGATGTTGCAAATCAACGGCAAACTGCGCGGCTCCATCTTGGTCGCCACCAATGCGCCGAAAGATGCCATCGAGCGATTGGCTCTGGCGCATGAGCTGGTGCAGAAGCAGGCAGCGGGCGGAGCGATCAAGCGCGTCATCATCGTGCCGGGGCGGCTGGTGAATGTGGTGCTGTAAACCCCAAACCACCGCATGAAACGTCGTCCGTTTTTGAACGCTGGTAGCGTGCTGGGTGGTGCGCTGATCGGAGCCACGTTGCTGCAAGCCTGCGGATTCAAGCTGCGCGGCACCCAGACGTTTGCGTTTGAAACGATTGCGGTCGAAGCCAGCCCGGCGGGTGCTGTCACCGCTGAGCTGCGCAAAGCCTTGGGCAGCCAATTGTTTGTGGCCTCAACAGGCGGCGTAGCTGGAGCGGCGGCACCCGTTGCGCAGGTCACGATGGATATCCTGCAAGAGCTGCGTGAGCGCGCGGTGGCAGGTGTGAATGCCGCCGGCCAAGTGCGTGAGCTGCAATTGCGCATCCGCGTCAAGTTCCGCCTGCGCGATGCCCGTGGCAAAGACTTGATTGAAGAGACCGAAATCCTGCAACAGCGCGACATCAGCTTCAGTGAATCAGCGGTGTTGGCCAAAGAAGTGGAAGAAGCGCTGCTGTACAAGAATATGCAAGCCGACATCGTGCAACAACTGCTGCGCCGACTTGCAGCGGTGAAGTCCATCACCTAAGTTGGTTGCGTAGGTCGCCATGCAACTCGTCGCCAACCAACTCCAGGCGCATCTGCAAAAAGGTTTGCGCAGCCTGTACACGCTGCATGGAGATGAGCCACTGCTGATTCAGGAAGCGGCCGATGCGATTCGTACCGCTGCCCGTGCGCAGGGCTATACCGAGCGCAGTTCGCACACCGTGTCTGGCGCGCAT
>JANNFW010000312.1:0-13634 GCA_031380235.1 Rhodoferax sp.
CTACACAGGAACCTATCAGTAAGATGGCACTGTCGAGACGGATAACTTCTGAACCCGTGAAAAATCAGTCTAATATGATAATTTCTCAATACTATTAAGCACTTAGCTTTCATGTTCATCATGTTCATCATGTTCAGTCAGCCTTGTATGTGACTTTTTCATGACATACTTCATGATCGAAAACCGCCCTACGACCTCACTTCCAACTAGGCACAGGCCAATGTTACGGAGATGCTATATCGCCGCATGTGCCTGCGCGCGCAGGCACGCCCAGACTTAGAACTCGCACGCCACAGCGGCGTACGGAGACGTACGAGCGTCGTTTCATTTAAGGGATTGATGCATGGCGGCGGTAGACTTTGAAAGAGAATTGGATATCAACGGAAAATCAAACGAACATTGGGCGGGCAGGTAATTGGCTCACGGATTCGAGTTAGCGCCAAGGCACTCATGGGAGTCGAAATATGGAAAACGCACCCGCTTGGATGGTCAACAGTTTTATCTCCCTCAGCGCCGCCGTCACCCCAAAAGACGAAATTTCGAATAAATTAATCCACAGGTTAATTTATTTCTTTTTTTCTGAAAATAGCATTATTTACGGGTAAAATAGACCTTCAGCTCCCGAATAATATGCACGAATAGCTATATGAAGTATAGCAATTACCCCCATCACTCCTGCATGACGCAAAACCGTATCGGCGTTCTCGGTGCCACCAGCATGGTTGGCGGTTGTCTGTTGCCCACTTTGACAGCAACCGGCATCTCTGTGGCGGCGTTCTCGCGCAGCCAGCCAAGGCCTGGCGAAAACGGTGTGGATTGGCTTCAGTTGGGTGCCACCGCTGTGACCACCGCGCCTGCGCAGCCGATTCACCAGTGGATCAGCCTGGCCCCGATCTGGGCGCTGCCCGAGTGCTTTGCGCTGCTCGAGGCGCACGGCGCGCAGCGGATTGTGGTGCTGTCTTCAACCAGCCTGTTCACCAAGCAGGGCTCGAACGACCTAGAAGAGCAGGCAGTGGCGCACAAACTGGCGCGTGCCGAGGCGCAAATCGCCCAGTGGGCGCAAAGCCGCAGTATGGAATGGGTGATTCTTCGCCCGACCCTGATCTACGGCTTGGGGCTGGACAAAAACATCACCGAGATCGCCGGTTTCATTCGCCGATTCGGCTTCTTCCCCGTGTTTGGCAAGGCGGCGGGGCTGCGCCAGCCGATCCACACAGTTGATGTGGCCAGTGCCTGTGTGTACGCCTTGAAAGCCCCGGTAGCGATGAATCGGGCCTACAACATCTCGGGCTTCGAGACGTTGACGTACCGGGACATGGTGGGCCGGGTTTTCTCAGCGCTGGGCCGCCCGTTGCGTTTGCTGCCCGTGCCGCTGTGGGCGTTTCACCTGGCGGTATCGGCACTGCGCCGCCTGCCCAAGTACCGCCAATGGTCCAGCGCCATGGCTGAGCGCATGGGACAGGACCTGGTTTTTTCGCACAGCGAGGCGCAGCGGGATTTTGGCTTTAACCCGAGGCCTTTTGTTCTGGCACCTGGCGATCTACCGCAGTGATCAGTGTTGCAACAGGCTGTTGACTGCGCTCACCGCGCCCACATCCGCCGCACCCGCCAGCGCTTGCAGCCGCAGCCTGGATGCCAATTGAACAAACCGGGTCTGCGCCAATTCACGCAGCACCACCAGGCGCTGTTGCTGGGCGTTGGACACATCCACCAGCGTGCGGCTGCCCGCCTGGAACGACTTGCTGCTTGACAGCACCAGTTGGTCTGCCGAGCGAACCGCCTGCTCCAACGCCTTGATCTTTGCCACGCTGTCGGTCACGCCACGGTACTCCTTGAACACCCGCACACCCAAATCGCGCTTGGCTGCCTCAAGCGCCTGCTCGGCACGCTCTTGGCCGGCCAGCGCCTGGCGCACCGCCGAGTTCACCGAGCCGCCCGAAAAGATCGGAATGCTCAACTGCACCCCAATCGTGGTGTTGGTGTAGGTGGAGCGCAGGTTGGTCACACTGTCGCTTTCGCTGCGCGATAACTGCGCCACGGCATCCAGCGTCGGGTAGTGGCCTGCGCGGGCTTTGTCAATCTCCTGGCGGGCCACCTCGACCTGTGCCTTGAGCGACTGTAACTGCGGGCTGGCACCTTCGGCGCGGTCTACCCAGCTTTGCAGGCTGTCGGTCTTTGAATCCATTTGGTCAAACCTCTGGGCATCCAGCCTGGCCAGCTTGTCAACCGGCTGCTTGACCATGGTTTGCAACTGTTGCAGCGTGAAGGTCACATTCTGGCGGGCTTCGATCTCCGACGCCGACGTCTGATCCAGCCGCGCCAGCGCCTCATCCACATCGGTGCGCGTGCCAGAGCCCGCTGCAAACATCTTACGCGCGGCATCCAGTTGCGTGGTGTAAGTGGCGAGCTGCGCGATCACAATGTCCAATTGCTCGTAGGCGGACAGCGCATCAAAGTAAGCACCGCTGACGCGCACCACCAAGGCCTGCTCTTCCTGCGCCAGCAACGCCTCCACATCCTGCACTTGGGCCCGTGCCTGGCGCAATTGCGCGGTCAACTGGGGCCGGTACAGCGGCTGGCGAATCACCAGCGCCTGGTTACCGCTGGGGTAACTGGCCTCGCCGATCTGCTCCTGGCCGAAAAAATTGGTCGTGGTGCTGCTCAACTGATTGTGGGTCGCACTCAAATTGATCGCCACATTGGGCATAAGCTGCGAGCGTGCTTGGGGGATGCGTTCCCGCCCGGCCTGCGCCGCCGCGCGTGCCGCCAGCAATGTCGCGTCATTCGTTTGTGCCGCGTTGTACGCCTGGAGCAAATCCAGGGCTGACGCGCCTGATATTGAACTGGCCAGAATCACGCCCGCCATCAATGTACGCTTGAAGTTATTCATCATGTTCTCACTCCTCTTTCATGGATGCCGCCATGCGTTTGGTCAGCGGGCTGAGCAGGTAGGTCAACATGGATCGCTCGCCCGTGCGGAAGATCACCTCCACCGGCATACCGGGCTGTAGCTGGCGTTTGCCCAGCTTCTTGTAGCCATCGGCAGTCACACCGACACGGGCCAGGTAATAGCTCACACCGGTACGGGGATCGACCAGCAAATCGGACGACACCGAAACCACTTTGCCCTGCACTACCAGTTGCGGCGTGTTGGCAAAGGATGAAAACCGCACATCGACCGGCAGTTCGGCGCGAACACGGTCAATCAGGTGCGGCGGTACCCGCGCCTCCAGCAGCAGCGCCTGATCAACCGGCACAATGTCCATCAATTTCTGCCCTGCGCTGATCACGCCGCCCACGGTTTGGATGGCCAGCCCCATGACTTGGCCGGCTGCAGGCGAGCGGATTTCAATGCGTCCCAAGTCTTGTTTGGTGGCCTGAAACTTGCCCTCCTCGGCTTGCGCTTCGCGGCTTGCATCCGTCAATTGTGTTTCAACCTCTTTGCGGTATTCCTGCTGGCGGGCAATGATGCGCTGCCGAAATTCGCCGATGGAGCGCTGGCTACGCACCGTGTTGCCCAGCAGGTCGGCCAGTGATGAATTCATCTCGGCCACCATGCGCTGCAACTCCAGTTGCCGGTTGCGCGGCGCATAGCCTTCGGCCACCAGGCTGCTGGTGTTTTTGAGCTCTTCACTCAACAACGAAAGCTGGTTGCGCCGATTCTCGGCCATCGAGGTGTACGCCTGCAGCAAACCCTCCTGACCTTTGATGTTCTCCTGCATCGACTGCACTTCCGCACTCAGGCTGGCGCGGCGCGAGCCAAAAAGCTGCTCTTGCGTCAGCGTGATCTGGCGAATCTGCATATCACTCATGGCCTCCATCAAATCGGGATGCCAAACGATTTTGCTGGCACCCGACTGCTCTGCCATCAAGCGGGCCTCCATCGCGCGCAAGCCCAGGTAGCGCTGGCGTGAAGCCTGAAAATTCATCCTGGCGACGTTTTCATCCAGCTTGAGCAGCAGTTGGCCTTCTTTGACCTGCTGCCCCTCCGTCACCAGCACGTCTTTGACGATGCCGCCATAAAGATGCTGAATCGGCTTGCTTTTGGTGTCGATGGCCACCATGCCCTGGCCCGGCACGCCTTCGTCCAGCGGCGCAAAAGCGGCCCACAGCAGAAACCCTCCAAAGCCCAAGCCCAGCGCCCACAGGCCAATGCGCCCGGCGCGCGACGGTGGCGACTTTTGGTCGAGCTTTGCGACCACGTCGGTGATCGCCAAACCCGGTGCTGTGCTGGAAGGTGCGGCAGCGCCAGCGTTGGCAGATTGAAACAAATTGGAGTTGTTCATGACGTACTTTGCAAAACGAATTAATCAAAAATAAGAATCAACGGGCGGGCTAGGCCATGGCCAGGGCCGCTGGGGTGGGTGGCACCCCCGGGCTTGGGTTCGCGGGCCTTTCGCTTGGAGTGCCGGGGGCGCCAGGTCGCCGAGCCGCCGCCTGTAGCGCCGCCAGCACGCCATCGCGCGGCCCCTGCATCATCATCTGGCCTTCTCTGAGTACGAGTATCTGGTCCGCAACGGCCAAGATGCCGGGGCGATGGGTGATCAAAACCACTGTTTTTCTCAAGGACCGCATCTGTTGCACCGCCTTAACCAGGGCTGCTTCGCCAATTTCGTCCAGGTTGGCATTGGGCTCATCCAGCACAATCAACGACGGCTGGCGGTACACGGCACGGGCCAAACCAATGCGCTGGCGCTGCCCACCGGACAGCAGGCCACCGGCCTCGCCAATCGGTGTGTCATAACCCTTGGGTAAACGCAAAATCATGTCGTGCAGGCCGGCACAGCGCGCCGCATCAATCACGTCATCTGCATTGACGTCGCCAAAGCGCGCAATGTTCTCGGCCAAAGTGCCCTCAAACAACTCAATGTCTTGCGGCAGGTAGCCCAAGTGCGGCCCCAGCTCAATCCGATCCCATTCCGCCAGTGCAACATCATCCAGCAGCACCTGGCCGGCCACGTGGGGCCAGATCCCCATCAGAACCCGCGCCAGGGTTGACTTACCAGAGCCTGATGCACCCAGCACCACCAACACCGTGCCTGCGGGCAAGCTCAGATTGATGTCTTTCAAAATGGGGGCGTCGCGTCCGGCCGCAGTGGCGACCACATTGCGAAGCTCTACCTTGCCCACGGGTTCCCCGCGCGACACTGTCGCCGCGCGTGTTGGAAATTCAAGCAACAACTTCTCCAGCCGACCAAACGCCGCCCGCGCACCGATAAAGCCAAGCCAACCGCTGACCATCTGGTCAATCGGCGCCAGCGCCCGCGTCATCAGCACGTTGGACGCAATCATCGCGCCGGGAGAGATTTGGCCGTCGATCACCAGCAACGCACCCGCTCCCAGCGCCAACGCCTGCTGGGTGTAACGCACAAACTTGCTCCAGGCCACGACACGCTGCGTCAGCGCCTGGGCGCTGCTGCCCTGCTCAAGCGCCACAGCATGCCGCTGCCCCCAACGGTGACGCAGGTTGTCCAACATGCCCATCGACTCGATCACCTCGGCATTTTTGAGCTTGCTTTGCAGAAAGGCGTTGGCAGTGGCGTTGGCCGCCACAGCAGCCTCGGAGGGCACAACCGTGTGCCGATGGCCAAACCATGCGAGGGCGGCCTGCACGATTGCAAAGATCAACCCCAAAAATCCGAGCCAAGGGTGCATCAGGTAGAGCACCGCCATGTAAATCGGCGACCAGGGCGCGTCCAGAAAGGCAAAAATGCCGTTGCCGGTGAGGAACTGGCGCACCTGGATCAAGTCACCAAACGCGCGGGCAGGTGCAGCCCCGGACTGGCTCAAATGCGCCTCAAAGGTGGCGTTGAACACCTGCGTGCCCAGCCGCTCATCAAGCCGAACCCCTGCATGCACCAGCACCTTGGTTCGCATCCACTCGGCAAACGCCATCACGGCAAACAGCGCCAGCGTCAGCAGCGACATGGCCACCAGCGTGACCTCACTTTGGCTGTGCATCACCCGGTCAAATACCTGGAGCATGTACAGCGTGGGCGCCAGCATCAGCACATTGGCGACCATGCTGAAGGCCATCACAATCAAGAATTCATGGCGAAACGTCCACAGTGTGGCGGTGAGTTCGCTGCGTTGGAAAAATGCGGGTTTTTTCATCGGGATGGCATCTGATTCGTTACGCTGTCGCCAAAGCGGAGGATTGGGCGGGTGGTTTGGCAGGCTGTGCAGCCGCAGCCTGGGCGACGGGTGTCACTTGGGCGTTTGCCTTGTTCAGGGCGTCCATCACCTCGTCTTTCGGCCCAAACGCCCGGTTTTGGCCTTCATGCAGGATGAGCATCTTGTCAGCCACCGCCAAAATGCTAGGCCGGTGCGTCATGATGACAAACGTCGTGCCGCGCGACTTCAGCTGAAGAATGGCGCTGGCCAAGGCCGCATCGCCCACCTCATCAAGACTGGAGTTGGGCTCGTCCAGCACCACAAAAACCGGGTCGCCATAAATCGCCCGCGCCAGGCCAACGCGCTGGCGTTGCCCGCCCGAGAGAATGGCACCATCGCGCCCCACCGGGCTGTCATAGCCTTGCGGCAATGCCATGATCATGTCGTGCAGGCCGACCGCCCGGGCCGCTGCCTCGACCTTGTCGGGTTCAGTGTTACCAAAGCGGGAAATGTTTTCTGCCAGCGTGCCGTCAAACAGCTCAACCCCTTGCGGTAAGTAGCCGACATGCGGCCCCAACTCGGTCTTGCTCCAGGTGTACACATCGGCACCATCCAGGCGCACCGTGCCGCTGACCGCCGGCCACAGGCCCACCAGCAGCCGCGCCAGCGTGGTTTTACCGGAGGCTGATGGGCCGACCACCGCCAGCACCTCGCCCGCTGGCAATTCAAAACTGACTCCTTTGAGAATTTGCGCAGTACTGCCCGGCGCACCCGCCACGACTGCTTCTACCTGCAAGGCACCCTTTGGCCTAGGCAGATTCATGCTCGGTTCGCGTGCGGGCATCTGGCTTAGCAGTTGGTCCAGACGCGCCCACGCCTCGCGCACGTTCACCACGGCCTGCCACTGCGCCACGGCTTGCACCAGCGGGGCCAGCACGCGCCCGCCCAAGATGGAGGCAATGATCATCAGCGGCGCGCCGCCCGCGAGCGACTCGCGCAGTACCAGCCACGCTGCAAGCCCCAACAGCATCGAGCTGGTGGTGTTTTGTACAAATTTGGAGGCGGCCTGAAATACCCCGGCCGCCTGCGAAGCCTGCGCCTGCAGGCCCAAGAATTCCCGCTGGCGGGCCATCCAGCGGCGGTGAATGTCCTTCAGCATGCCCAGCGACTCGATCACCTGCGCATTGCGAAGTGAGGCATCGGCATACTGCTGGGCCAATGCTGCATTGCGGTTCGCATCGAGCAAAGGCGGCTGCGTGCTGCGCTGGTTCATCCAAGCAATCAGCGTCTGAATCACAGCCGCCGCGAGCGTGCTGTAGCCCAGCACCGGGCTCATGGCAAACAACAGCACTAAAAACACCAGTGCCGCGGGCACCTCGACACAGGCCACCAGCACGGGTGAGCTCAAGAATTCGCGCACCGTTCGAAGGTCATTCAAGGGCTGCGCCGTACCGCCTGGCGCACGCCTGAGATTGGCCTGGAAAATGATCCCGAAAACACGCGCCGTCAGGCGCTGGTCGAGCTTCAACGAGGCTTCATGCATCAACTGGCTGCGCGCCCACTCCAGCACCTCCATCACAATGAAAATACCAATCACCACCAGCGTGAGCATCCACAAGGTCATGTGGCTGCGGCTGTTGACCACCCGCTCATAAACCTCCAGCATATAAACCGATGGCGCAAGCACCAGTAGGCTGGCGATCATGCCCATCCACGCGGCCCGCTTGAAGTCGGGGGTCAGTTCGTCCAATGCGGCACGCAGCTCTGAGCGGGGTTTGTTCGGATTCATAGGGCCTCCTCGACCATCACATATTCTGGGATTTCTGCTTTATCGGGCACTGAAACGGACAGGCTGGGTTCATCCTCGCCCTCCTCGCCTTCGCGGCCCTCATCGGTGGTGCTGAGCTGGAACGCCAACTCGTACACCCCGTCTGGTCGCATTGCCAGCACCACCTCACGCAGCTTTTTCTGACGGAAGCTGGCTTCATCTGGGGGCGTGAGCGCCAATTCAAACCGCATCCGACCATCCAGCGTGTACATGGACAACTGGCCGTCTTTCACGCTGAGCGTATGGCGGTCAAAATAAACTGGGCAGGTGTCTGCGTAGCGGAATAACGGCAGCGGCTTGTTGCCCAGCCGAGCGATGCTGAACGGGCTGGCGGGATTTTGAAACAAAAGACGGCTGGTGCGCGACACCGAGTAAATCGCATTGCACACCATTTGCGAGCCCATGTCGGGGAAGCGCTCGCGCAAGCTGCGGTACATGAGCTGGTGCAGCGCCACCCGGTTCCACACCCTGGTCTGCTGCACGGTGGGCGCCAAGGCATTGCAAACCTGCGCAAACGCCACCTGCAAAGCCAACAAACGGGCCTTTTGCTCGACAGAGGTGTTCAGCGCAACCCGCAATGAAATATTCATATAGGATGTAGTTTAACCTATTCCTATATGAAGTTTTCCGTTCGTCGTTTTGTCTCAAAAAATTGGTCGTTACGGACATTAAGAACCAGTTCGGGTGACGATCAGAGATATTTCATTCAGGATTCTCGCTACGGAGCTAGCCGCAGTTAGTGGACTGAGCCGTCTGAGCCGAAGAAGTCCTGCAACGATGTGGCTGTCAGAATGGCCCCAGTCCAAATCACCAACTGTTCTTCACTGGCACTGGCCAGACGCTCTTGCGCCCAATCCGGCACCGGGCCGAAGCGCAATTGAAGTTGCAGGGCTACGGCTTTGGAAAAGCCTTGGAGCATACCTTTTTCCATGCCCTTTTCCATGCCCTTTTCCATGCCCTTTTGCTCACCTTTAAGGGTCGCCTCATCAAACCAGCGTTCAATCGTTTGCTCTAACATCGTGTCACCCTCCAGTAAGTCGTTAACATCGTCAATCGCTGCCATGTTAGCTCTTGGTGCCTTGCGACGCAACAACAAGCGCAGCCAGATCGAAATCGTGCGGCGCAGCGGCTGATTCTCGGGGCCTTGCAGTACCGCGCCCAGTGACCGCATCACTTCAAAAATGTCGGTCGGCGTGCGGCTGCGCTCCAAGCGGAACAGCGCTTCGGCCAGGTTGCGCACCTCTTCCAGGGGGTGCAGCTTGAGCCGGGCTTCATCCACCAAGTGATAGAGCAGTCTTGGCCGATAGTCCTCCAACCCGGGCAGGCTCGGGCCATAACAATCTGCCACATCAGTGGCTGGGTTCCAGGGCGTGGCTCCGTTGTACAGGACGATCGGCACCACCGGGGGCAACAGTCCTTCATGCAGTTCGCCTTCACGCACCAGGTGTTGCGACAACAGGCCGACGTAGACCATCATGCGCAGCGCCATCCACGCGTCGGGTTCGCTTTGGAATTCCAGCAGCAAGTAGACCCACACCCATTGTTGGCCGACCTTGAGCCGCCACACCATGTCGTCATGCCGCTGGCGCTCGTTCTCGCTCACATAGCTGGCGTTGACACGCTCCAGCGTGGAGAAGTCAGCTTGCGACAGCCATTCCCCTGGCATGTAGCCCGTCAGCAGGTCGCGCACCATCTCGGGGTGCGAGAACAGCAGTTTGTAGCCGGTGTCGTGTGCGGTGCCTGTCATGGCCTGGATTATCCCCAAACCTGACCGAAAAGTGCTTCAAGTAAGGTAAGGCTGTCGCATGCCGACAAAGCAACCAAGGCAGATGCATCAGCTACGAGAATCATGCAGGCTTGAATCCGCTAAGCTCCTCCAGCAGCTCATTGCCGGAGATATCAATGACCGGGATGCGATTGTTTTTGCAGACCTGCATGAAGTCGTAAAGATCCACCCTGGCTAGCTCCGCTGCCTTGGCTAACGTCACCCGTTCTTGCTGATACAGCCACAGCGCATAAGAGGTGGTAATTTCCTTGCGAATGACGGGTTCCGCCTGAAATGCCACGAAGTCATTCGGGAGTTCAATCGCGATTTGCATGATACTGCTCGTCGGATGTCACGCTGCTAATGGCAGTGGTGCCTGAAACCTGCCCAGAGCGGCACCCGTGACAGTGATGTCTTCGTCAATTGACTCCCATCGCAAGGCTGCGCCCCCCAGGCGCAGAGTCACCTTGGACAATTCCTCATCGGTCGCATTCGCCAATTTATGAAATCTTGCCGCTGGAAATCCAATTTGGCGTCCATCGGTCAGTTCCATGAAAACCGTACGTTGGGTGACCCACGCCCGCGTCGCCATAAACTCAAGCTCACTCGGATTGAAAATCACGATATTGCTCCTCTAAAAAAGATTGGTGTTCATACATCAGTCGCTCGATTTTGCGTATCTCAACGGCCTTCATACCCCGGCTGTTAGCCAACGCCACCGGCGACAGCCAGAATTTGCATTCACCATCACCGACATCCACATGGATGTGCGGCGGCTCATTACCTTCATCAGAATAGAAGTGAAAGCGGAATCCCGACACCCGCAAGACAGTAGGCATGCGTAACAGTATAGGCCGACGCGTCGGCGCCACTGCCAAAACTCAACGCGTCTGCCTTGCAAGCAGGATCAGCACGTCGCTCACCGGCACATTTTGCAGGCCACCTTTGTTGGCGGTGGGCACGGCGGCGATTGCATCGACGACTGGCAGGCCGTCTACCACTTTTCCGAAAACTGCATAGCCGGGTTGGCTGGCGCTGACAAAGTCCAGTGCGACGTTGTTGACGGTGTTGATGTAAAACTCTGAGGTAGCGGAGTCAGCGACCTGGGTGCGGGCCATCGCCAGGCTGCCTCGCAGGTTGCTCAAGCCGTTATTGGATTCAAGCTTGATCGGGCCATAGGTGGCTGCTTTGGACACGGGGCCGCTGGTGAAACCACCGGCCTGGATCACAAAGCTGGGTATGACACGGTGAAAGAGAAGGTTGGAATAGAAGCCATCGCTGGTGTACTTCAGAAAATTGTTCACTGACAACGGTGCCTTGGCGGGGTTCAACTCCAATATGACCGTGCCCAAGGAAGTGACCAGGGTGACTTGCGGGTCTGGCACGGGGATTGATGCCGAAAACAGGCTGGCACCCGCACCGCTTTTCACTTCAACTGGCAACACGGTTGCCACGGTGAGTGTGCAGGAGTAGCGCTTCAGGGTGGCCGATGAACCGGCACTTTCGATCAAGCCGGTGCACCCGGGAGCCGTTACCACTATGCCCAAGTCGAGATTGGTACCTGCCACATCAATGCTGGACAGCTTGCCGTAACTCAGCGGCGCGACCGGGGTCACAGCGCTCACTGTGGCAGACGGACCTGGGGCCGGAGCAGGGGCAGGCGGTGCGGATGAGCCCGAGCCGCCGCCGCAGGCCAAAAGGGTTGCGCCGAGGCTGGCACACAGGCCGTATTGTAAAAAAGACTTTGAAAAGTTATGCATGATCATTTCTATTGAATTCTGGGGTCGCATGAAAAAAGCCCACACGCTTGTGAGCGGTGGGCTTTGGGAGATCTCATCACTAAGACCTTACAGGCACTGCCACTTAAGGCAGTGCTGTGTACTTCGACTTAGACGAAGTTAGCGGCGGTGATCGCAGCCCAGCTTGTGTCAGCCAAGTCGATTGAACCGACCAAGGTGGCTGTCACGTTACCGGCTGCGACACCAGCGGCATCAGCGACTTGCCAGATGCTACCGATGTTGTTCGAATCAACCGCCACGTACACGTGGTTGATGGCCGTTGCAGAGTCGGTGAACAGCGCAGCGATTTGGACAGCTGTCAACGCGGTTGCAGTTGCTGCACCCACAACGATCGACTTGTCAGCAGACAAGCTACCGAAGTTGGCACTGGCTCCATTCAAAGCACTGAAGTTCAACTTGTCAACGCCCAATCCGGTAGCAGCAAAGTTGACGATAGTGTCGTTGCCGAAGGTACCGGAATACACCACTACTTCATTGCTGCTGGTCAGCGCATCCGTACCAACCGTCGTACCCAACACAATCACGTCGTTGCCAACGCCTGGGGTCACCGTGTTGTCGCTGGAGGAAGTGCTTGGAGCACCCACCAAAACCGTGTTACCACCAGTTGCGCCTGCCTCAGCGAACTGGGTCACATAGTCACCCTTGACGTCGAACGCAGCCTTCGCAACGCCCAGGGCGGTGATCAAGGCGGCATCGGTCGAACCGGCAGGCACCAAGCCAGCAGCAATTGCACCAGCCAAGTCAACCGATGTGACTGATGTCGGCATGGTCACGGTAACAGCCAGGTTGGCGGTAACTTGCGTGCCGTCAATCAGTGATGTCACCACCAAGGTATTGGCAGGTCCGTCGTTAGCCGAGATCAGCTTGCTCAACACAGGGTCACTGTTAATAGCTTGCTTAATGGCTTGGTTGATTTGCAAGTCAGATGTCTTGTAGTTCGTTCCAGCCAAAACCACCGAAGCGTCGAGACCTTTGAAGGTCACTTTCACTGTCGCGTTGAAGAAGTTGTTGGTGTTGTTGACATCAGACTTCAGATCGGCCAAGTTGCGGTCATCTTGAGTAAGACGGTTGTACGTGCTGGTCTGGTCGCTGGTATTAAACACGAACACAGCCCTAGGTGCAGCAATGTTCAAGCTGTTGCCACCTGATGCAGCGGCAGCTGCCGCAATGGCAGAGGCTGTTTGCGCCGCAGTGTTGATACCTGCCAAGTTGGCAGAAGTCAGCGCCGCTTGAGCAACAACAGCATCCTGCGTCACTTGCAGAGCCGTGATCAACCTGTCAACGTTGATTTTCTCGACCAAGTCAACAAACCCGCCTACCGCTGGCGCGGCAGCATTGGCAGCTCCGTCAATGGCAGTCTTGTCAGCAGGCAAGATGGTGTTTGCAGCCACCGCATTGGCGGTCAACAAAGACACGCTCAACTCGGACGTAGCACCTGCAGCAGCAACAGCACCAACAATAGCAGCCTTCAATGCAGCCAATTCAGCGGACTTGGCGTTTGCGGGCGTCAACACGGTATTGTTGAACGTGTTCAATGCAGCAAGAGTACCAGCGGCTTCAGCAGCAGCTATCCCAGCTTCTCCAGCAGGATTACCTGCAGCGGTCGTGCCGTCGGTATTCGTCAACGTATTGTTGGCAGAGACTGCAGCGGCCAGATTGCCTTGCGCAGTGACGTTGGCGTTCGCAGCGTTGTTGACCAGCACCGCGAGGAGCAGGTTAGCTGTAGCCGAACCGGCAGCAGCCACTGGGAAGGGCCCCAAGTTACCGAACAGCGTGTTCGCGTCAGCTAACAGGAGAGAGCCGTTGTCAACCGCCGTTTGCAATGCCGTCACCACTGCGGCGGCCGTAGCTCCCACAGCGACAGACGCTTGCAACGCCGCCAGGTTGGTCACCGTGGTTTGCGTACCGGCAGGCGTTGCCGTCGTTGCGTCAAAAACGCGGTTGATAGCATCCGTTGCATTCACAACTGCCAATTGCGTACCGTTCAACACCGCAGCAGTATTGGCCTTGTTCACCAGGTTTGCAGCAGCAGTCGCTTGCGCAGCTTTGGCTGCGGTAATGTAGGTTGCCAACAGCGCATTACCTGCGGCAAGCTCGGCTGCTGTAACGTTGCCACCAACGGCCACTT
>JANNFW010000361.1:0-3423 GCA_031380235.1 Rhodoferax sp.
AAAGGCAGCAGCAGCATGAACATGGCGCAACTGCTCGCATTGGCGGCGGCGCTGGGCTGGGCCAGTGGCATCCGCCTGTATGCGGTGGTGTTCATCACCGGCATGGCGGGCTGGATGGGTTGGCTGCCGTTACCTGCGGGCTTGCACGCCTTGCAGCACCCGGCGGTGCTGGCGGGCAGTGGTTTTATGCTGTTCATCGAATTTTTTGCCGACAAGATACCGGGGCTTGATACCTTGTGGGACCTGGTTCACTCCGTCATTCGCGTGCCAGCGGGTGCCGCCTTGGCCGCTGGCGTTTTCGGGGCTGACAGCGCGACCATGGGCTTGATGGCCGGTTTGCTTGGCGGCTCGCTGGCCGCCACGTCTTACGCCACGAAGGCGACCACGCGCGCCGCCATCAACACCTCGCCCGAACCGTTTTCCAACATCGCCATGAGTCTGTTTGAAGATGGCTTGGTAATGGGCATGATGTGGTTGGCCACGCAGCACCCTGTAGCGTTCGGTGTCGCGCTGGTCATCGTGCTGGTCTTGAGCATTTGGTTGCTTGTGGTGCTACTCAAGTTTTTGAAGAACCTGTTGCGGCGTGTCAGTGCCTGGTTGGGTCGTGCTCCGGTGGGCGAGGCTCTATAAGCCATGCAGCGCCGCAGACTATTGGGCTGGGCCAGTGGCACTTGCATGGGCGCTGCGAGCGGTGGTGCCGCCATCGCGCAGGCGCCGGCGGGTGACTCGTCGGGTGAACCGTTAACAGCCCATCCAGCCGTGCGTTTAGACGAATTGGCCCGTCGCAGTGGGCGACGCTACGGGTTTGCCGTGCACCCCGGTTATGCCGATAAAGAGCCGGTGCGCAGCCTCTTACAGCAGCATGCTGGCATCATCACCGCAGAGAACGCGATGAAGTGGCGCAACGTTGAGAACGCATTCGGCGTGCGCGATTACACGCAAGCTGACCGCGTGGTGGCCATTGCCGCAAGTCTGAATGCCCCCCTGCGTGGCCACACGTTGGCGTGGCATCAATCCACACCTGGGTACTTGACGGGTGCAACGCCAGAGCAGTTTGCCAAAGCGCAGACGGCGCATTTACAGGCCCTGATGCTGCGCTACAAAGGGCGCATCCACACGTGGGATGTGCTCAATGAGGTGATAGACGCTGATGCCAAAGCTAAAGACGGCATGCGCGAGTCGGTGCTGTCCCATCTGTGGGGCGTGGACAAATACCCCGCGCTGTTTGAGCTGGCCCGCGATGCAGACCTGCAGGCCAATCTGGCCTACAACGACTACGGCATCGAGCAAGACGAGCCCTGGTGCGACGCACGGCGTGTGGCGCTTCTGCGCATGCTTGAAAGTTGGGTCAAGCGCGGCACCCCTGTTGACGTGATGGGTGTGCAGGCCCATCTTGATTTATCGCGCCGGTTTTCCGAGGCCAAGTTGCTGCGGTTTTTCGACGAGCTGCAGGCCTTCGGCCTGAGCATTCAAATCACCGAGCTGGATGTGCGCGACACGCAGTACCCCGGCGACGTGCCTGCGCGCGACGCGGCAGTGGCTGCGCTGTACAAAGCATTTATGGATACCTGCGTTAACCACCCGGCTGTCGAAATGGTGGTCATGTGGAATGTGACGGATGATGACAGTTGGGTTAACCGCTGGGCACAGGGCCAGCGTCGTGCAGACGGGCTTCCCCAGCGTCCCACCTTGTTCGATGTGCAGGGTCAACCCAAACCTGCGTTCAACGCCGTTGCCCGTAGTTTGCGTGATGCCACGGTCAAGTTGGAGATGAAGAAAGCCAAGTATGTTTAAAAAAATCCTCATCGCCAACCGTGGCGAGATCGCCTGCCGTGTCGCAGCAACCTGCGCGCGCATGGGCGTGAAAACTGTTGCGGTTTACTCCGATGCGGATGCCCATGCCAAGCACGTCAGCGTTTGCGACGAAGCCGTGCACATGGGCGGCAACGCGCCGAAAGACAGCTATTTGCAATGGGCACGCATTTTGGCAGCGGCGAAAGCCACCGGTGCGCAGGCGGTGCACCCTGGCTACGGGTTTTTGAGTGAAAACGAAGAATTTGCGCAGGCTTGTGCTGACGCGGGCCTGGTCTTCATCGGCCCGCCACCCTCGGCTATCAAGGCGATGGGCCTTAAGGCCGAATCCAAACATCTGATGGGCAAGGCCGGTGTGCCACTGGTGCCGGGTTACCACGGTGCAGGGCAAGATACGGCCATGCTTCAACGCGAGGCTAATGCCATCGGCTACCCGGTGTTGATCAAGGCCAGCGCGGGCGGTGGCGGCAAGGGCATGCGTGCGGTGGACAAGTCGGAAGACTTTGCCGCCGCACTGGCTTCGTGCAAACGCGAGGCCATCAACAGCTTTGGCGATGATGCGGTGCTGATCGAAAAGTATGTGCAGCGCCCGCGCCATATTGAGATTCAGGTGTTTGGCGACACGCTGGGCAATTACGTCTACCTGTTTGAGCGGGATTGCTCAGTCCAGCGCCGTCATCAAAAGGTGCTGGAAGAAGCCCCTGCGCCAGGCATGACCGAGGCGATGCGCAAGCAGATGGGTGAAGCAGCGGTAGCCGCCGCGCGGGCTGTGAATTACGTCGGTGCAGGCACCGTCGAATTCATCGTCGAGCAAAAGCTCGACGGCAGTATGACCTTCTACTTCATGGAGATGAACACGCGGCTGCAAGTTGAACACCCTGTGACCGAAGCCATCACTGGGCACGATCTGGTCGAATGGCAGTTGCGCGTGGCCTGCGGTGAGCGTCTCCCAGCGTTGCAGGCTGATTTGAAGATTGAAGGCCACGCGATTGAAGCCCGTATCTGTGCTGAAAACCCCGACAACAACTTCTTGCCCGCTACGGGAAAGCTCAACGTATTGAGCTGGCCTGATCACGTCACGTTCAGCCGCAACGCAGATGGTGTTGCGCTGCACGATGCGGCCCCGGTTCGGCTGGACGCTGGTGTGCGTGCGGGCGATGCCATCTCGCCGTTTTACGATTCGATGATCGCCAAGCTCATCGTGCACGGCGCCACGCGCGAGGAAGCCTTGGCGCGCATGGACGCTGCGCTGGCGCAGACGCACATCGTCGGCCTGAACACCAATGTGCAGTTCTTGCGGCACGTCGTCAGAAGTGAGTCGTTTGCAAAAGCAAATTTGGATACAGCGTTGATTCCTCGTGAGGCAGCGGTTTTGTTCGATCAGGAAATGATTGGCCTAAACCTCGCTGTTGCGGCTATGGTTGCGCAAACTCTTTTGCAGGAACGTTCACTTGCCCAAACGGATAGCACCGGCTGGACTGACCCCTGGTCGCAGCGCGACGGCTGGCGCTCGCACGGCCTCACGCAGCGGCGCTTCGAGTTTGAGTTTCACGCTGAAAAGTGTGCGGCGCTGTTGACGTATTTACATGATGGCGCGTTGCAGCTTGCGCT
>JANNFW010000417.1:0-2929 GCA_031380235.1 Rhodoferax sp.
GGTGTGGGCACCATTTCGACATCGCCAGGGGTTGAGCCCACGGTGTCTACCGTACTGGATGGTGTCGTCACATCGCGCCCCGGCCAGGCGACGATGGATTTGCTCGACATTGACCGTGTAGAAATCCTGCGCGGGCCACAAGGCACGCTGTTTGGCAAAAATGCCTCGGCTGGCGTTATCAATATTGTGAGCCGGGCACCTACCAAAACTACAGAGCGTTATGTAGAGGTGGGCCTTTTTCAAGGCAACGAGCGGCGCATTCGTATGGGTGCCTCGGGCCAGCTTTCCGAGGGCGTGGCGCTGGGCTCCATCTCCGCCATGGCAGGCAAATTTGACGGCAACGTGACCAATGTGTTCGACGGCACCACCGTCAACGGCTACGACCGTGCCGGCATTCGTGGTCGACTCGATTTGACGCCCAACCGCAACCTGAAAGTGTCGCTGCTGGCCGACTACATGAAGGCCGAAGACACCACGCCCACCGGCGTGATCGTCAACACCACCACTACGGCGTTCGCGACGGGAGTTGTGACACGAAATCCGCTGGTGGCCGCCTCTATTTCACCGGTGGTGGCAGGCCCGGAGAACCGCGAGATCAACAGCGACATGGCGACCAAGGTGCAAGACACCAACTCGGGTGTGTCGGCGCAAGTCGATTGGGATTTGGGTGGCCTGCAATTCACCTCCATCACGGCCTACCGGCAATGGAAAAACACTCAGTTTCAAGACCAGGATCGCCAGGGGCAGATCACACGCCAATTCGCCAGCACCCATGACCGCGGAGATCTTGATTTTGATCAGACCTCGCAAGAGTTGCGGATTGCCTCAGCCAAAGGCGGCTTTGTCGATTATGTGGCGGGCCTTTTCTACCTCCAGTCCAAGGCCAACGAGCAGTATCGACGCGATGTTTTGCGCTGCGCGGGCAGCACGGCTGCGGCCTTGTCATCAGGTCTGGTTCCGTGCTCGGCCGGTTCAGTCACCTCTGATTTCGGCGCTGCCACTTACGGCGTGGAAAACAAGAGCATGTCCGTGTTTGGCGAGGGGACGTTCAACTTTGGAAGTCAATTGCGCGCGATTGCCGGGCTGCGCTACACCACCGATGACCTGTCTTACTACCACGGGCGGGTGGCATCTGGCGCCACGGTTCCCGGTGTCGGTGCGACACGCACCACGGTGACGGGCTCCACCACCGCCAACGCGTTCTCCGGGCGCATCGGCCCGCAGTACGAAATCAACAAAGACGTGATGGCCTATGCCACCTTGTCGCGTGGCTATAAAGGCCCGGCGTACAACGTCTTCTTCAATATGAGCCCGACCCAGGACAACGTCCTTAATCCAGAGACATCGAACTCCCTGGAGCTCGGATTGAAGTCCACACTGATGGACAACCGTGTGCGCCTGAACATGGCCCTGTTCAAGACCGACTACGCCAACTATCAAGCGAACGTGCCCGACTTGGTCAACGGTGTGATCGTCACGCGCCTGGTCAATGCGGGTGACGTGACGACCAGCGGCTTTGAATTGGACATGGCAGCACGTCTGACGCCGCAGTTCACGGTCAATGCTGCATTGGCGAACATCATTGCGAGGGTTGGCAACTTCACCTGCCCGCCCAACGCTGCATTGAGCTGCAACATCAACGGCCGTCCGTTGCCCTTTTCACCGGACTGGAAAGCCAACATACGCGCCAAATACACCATGCCTGTGGGCGCTGCGATGACGCTGGATTTGAATGCCGACTACAGTTGGCAAAGCGAGGTGCAGTATGACCTCGCACAGTCTCCCGACGCGATTCAAGGCGCCTATGGAATCGTGAATCTGAGTGCAGGCCTGGCGCACACCAGCGGATGGCGTGTCTCGTTGTTGGTGAAGAATGTGCTGAACCAGTCGTATGCAACGTTTCTGCAAAACTCCGGCAACAACATCAACCGTTACGTGCCCCGTGATGACCAGCGCTATGTGGGCATTACGGCTCGCTACGAGTTTTGAGCGAGCGCATAGTCTGGGTCCGATAGGGCCTAGGCGATGACTGATCGTGTGCTGTTGCGCTTGACGAGCTGAAGCGCAACCGAATCACCGGGTAGCCGCCGTGTGGACGGTGGCTCCTGCGGCGCGGCGCTATCTGCCTGCGCCGCGATACGAGCTACGACCCGTGTGCCGGTGGCGAATCCAATGCCGTAGCGCGGCACCGCCAGCGTGCTGATCCCGATCTGTCCGGCAATGGTCATATCTCCAAAGCCCATCACGCCAAGCTGCGCCGGTATCTGCGTGCCGTGCTCGCGCGCCTGCAAAATTGCACCAGCGGCAAAATAGTCGTTAGAAAACGCAACGGCGTGAGGCAGGTCTCCTTCGTCCAGCAGGTGCTGCATCACCCGGCGCCCCGCAGCCATCGGCTCCTCTTGTGCTGCGCTGACGACGCGAACGCGACAACCGGCCTTGGCTGCGGCAGTAACAAATCCGGCTCGTCGCTCGTGCGCACGCAGGTCACCCACGACCCCGCTGTCCACGTACACCAGATCGGTATAGCCGCATTGCCGCAGGTGCGTGAACATCGCCCGCCCCGCCTTGATGTGGTTAAAACCAACCTGAATGAACTCTGAACTGCCAGGAGAGTTGTCCCATATCTCGATCACCGGAACACAATCGGCCTGAGCACGGCGCATCATCTGCAGGGTTCCCAGCGTGTGGTGTCGTCCGGTGACGATGAGCGCAGCCGGAGCCCAGCCCAACACCGCCCGAATTTGATGCTCTTCGCGCTCCAGGCTGTAACCGGTTGCCGTCAGCAGCAATTCAAGTCCATCGGCCTGCAATGCGTCAGACAAGCCTTGAATCGTCTCTGCAAAGATCGAGTTGGCTATGTTGGGCACAAGCGCCGCGACAATGCGCGAACGGCCGCTGGCCAACAGGCCGGCCGACGTGTTGGGCGCAT
>JANNFW010000422.1:0-2406 GCA_031380235.1 Rhodoferax sp.
CAGTGCTGCATCGCTGCCATAGGGCGAGTTGGTTTGCACCTGCGCCTGCGCGCTGGCCACCTGGCTGGTGGCCAGTTCATCAGCGCGCTGTGCGTCGTCTGCAGCGGCCTGACTAACAAAGCCCTGTGCCACCAGATCGCGGCTGCGCGCAAGTGCCCTGCGCGTTTGAAGCGACGTCGCCCGGGCCTGCGCCAGCGCCTGCACGGCCAGCGGCTGGCCCAACTCAGTTAACTGCCGCAGCTTGGCCTGCGCCTGCGCGACCGACGCGCTGGCCTGCGCCAGGCTTGCGCGGTTGTCGCTGTTGTCCAATTCAATCAGCAGTTGCCCCGTTTGCACCGCCTGCCCCTGGGCGACAGCAACGCGCAGCACCCGCCCGGTGCCCTGCAAAGCCACTGTCACGCGCTGCGGCGAGATCACCCGGCCACTGGCCACCACCGTTTGCACCAACTCAGCTTGGGTGGCGGCATAAACATCGGTGGGTGTGCCCAGCAGCAGATTGCGCAGCAGGTACAGGGCGAGCGCCACCAGCAAGATGGTCGCGATGCCGATCTTCAGCCAGGTGCGCGGAGCGAGCTTTTTCTTCTCGGTGTGATCAGGGTTAGGTACGGGCTTGATCCCGTTGGCAGGAGGCATGTCTGCCACTTTTGCAGCGACCCCGGGCTGCGAGGGGCCAGGCAACGAGGCGGCGTCTTTTGTAGGCTGGGCATTCTCGGTTGCAGGCGGTTGATTGGCATTTTCCAAAAGTTTCACTTTCCAGTAAACAATGTCTGTCGCCGATTTAAGAAAACTTAACTCATGAGTTAATTTTTACCGCAAAAACTCAAAATCTCATTAAAATCGACCTCTAGCTCTCGTATTAATTACATAGTTTGATGCATATTTGATAGCAACTATGGATAAATGCCTTGCTGCAAAGCGAAGCATGCGTCGCCGCCGCACCGTCTTCCGTGCGGTAGCGCACATATTGGAGATATCGCGGCGTTTGCGATGTGAAAGCCGCTTGCAAAGGCTTGCAAAGGCTTGCAAAAATGGGCAAACAGGTCTCGCTGTGTTCGCTATCGAACAGATCCCAACGCCACTGCGCGCGCAGACTGATTCTGTTTACTTAACGCTGAAAGGAATTGAGATGAGCCGTTTCACCGTACCAAAAACCCATATGCCACCGAAGCACGAGCCAACACCGGACCAGTTGCCGTTGCCGGTTGACCCCGACCCAGGCCCCACGCCAGACCTGCTGCCCGACGACCCGAGCCGCGATGGGGTGATCCAACCGGTGGCACAGCAAACACTGTTTTGAGATCATCCCAAATGCCATCAACCGAATGGAGCGCAAAGCGCAAGCGCCAGTACCAGCACATCAAAGACAGCGTGCTCGCGCGCGGCCAGAGCGAGCCGCTGGCAGAAGAAATAGCGGCCCGCACCGTGGCGCAACTTCGCAACCCGCTGTAACGGGCCGGGCTTTGAGACGCCAAGTTTCAAGCCTTGGCTACCGGCTCAGAAAGCTCAAGATCAGCCGCCGCAATCTCAGCGGCAATGGTTGCAAACGCCGGTCGCTGTTTGAGTGTCTCCATCCATTTGACCAGCGAATCGCCACCTGTTTCAACACCCGGCCCGCCCAGCCGTTCGACATACAACACGGCCATGAAGACAGAGATGTCTGCGATGCTGAAAGTACCGCACAGAAAAGTCTGGCCCCGCAATTGCTGGTTGAGATAGCGAAACTGACTTTCTATCACGGGCGTTGCGAGCGCTGCAGCTGCCTCGCTGGCAACCCAACGTGCCGGATCGTCCGGACGCGGACCAGTGCGATGCATCAAGGTCTTGAGTGGAATCAGCATGACCTCGTCGGCAAAGACATCCAATAGTCGGCACCTGGCGCGCGCCTGTGGGGTGCGCGGGTGCAGGGGCGGCTGCGGATACGCGTCCTCCAGGTATTCAAGAATCACTGTGGAGTCATACAAGGTCAACCCCTGATCGACCAAGACGGGTACCTGCGCCTTGGGATTGGCAGCGATCACGTCGGGGTGCTTGGGCGCATAACCTTCACGCTGGTTGAACGGCACCATCACTCGTTCAAATGGCAGCGCTTTCTCATGCAAGGCGATTTCCACTTTGCGAGCAAAGAGGCTCAATGGGGCTGAATAAAGCTTCATGTGTTCCTAAGCGAGATTTTCTAACTTTAGCTAGCCTAATCGATATAGTGAAGAAAACACTGCCAAATATCCTAATCGTCCCAGCGGCAATGCTTGCCACGCCCGCTTGGATCCACGCCCATGAGACGTCTGTGGCGCAGTCGAAAAAAGCCGTTGCGCCCAAGCTTGTCAAGAGTGGTCGTATCGATGTGGACGGCAACTGTTGTGCCTTTTCTGGATGGAAGGTCTCCTCAGCCAATTGGGGCAAATACGC
>JANNFW010000427.1:0-10837 GCA_031380235.1 Rhodoferax sp.
GATGAAGGTCAGCGAAAAGCTGCCTCCGGTGCTGATGCGCGAGTACCGCGATGAGGCCGAGCTGATGGCGGTGTTCACGCGGCCCTCCAGCAAAAGCCAGCTCACCGTCGATGATTTCTCCTACGTCAAAGATGACACCGACGTGCTGTGTCGCTTGATTGGCAACGCTGTGGCGCGCAAGGAAGCGGGTGTCAACATCCTGCTGTACGGTCCGCCCGGCACGGGTAAGACGGAGCTAGCCAAAGTGGTGGCGCAGGCTGCCAACTTGGAGCTGTATGAAGTCGAATATGCCGACCGCGACGGCAATTCCTTAAGCGGGCGTGATCGCTACCGTTCGCTGCAAATTGCCCAGGTGTTCCTCAAAGGCAGTGAGCAAGCCGCACTGCTGTTTGACGAAGTCGAAGACGTCTTCCCACCGATCTCCAGCGAGGCCGCGCAATTGCTCGCGCGCGCAGAGCAGGTGGCCGCACCCGGCACCAGCAGTGTGAACGGCAAGGCCTGGGTGAATCAGATCCTCGAATCCAACACGGTGCCGACCATTTGGGTGACCAATCGCATCGAGCAGATCGACCCGGCGTTTCGTCGCCGGTTTGCTTACCACCTCGAACTGAAATCGCCACCCCCCGGTGCGCGCGAAGGTGTGGTGCGCAAGACACTTGAAGGCGTTGCGGTGTCGGATGCGTTTGTCGCCAAGCTCACCTCGCGCAAGGGGCTGACACCCGCGCAGATCCGCACAGCGGTGCGATTTGCAGGCCTGGCGGGCTTGCCTTGTGCTGCGGACGCGCCTGCGCAGACTGAGGGCAAGATCCCGCTGGAACCGTCGCCGATTGAAAAGCTGATTGAGCGCCAACTTAAAAACGCCGACTTGGCTCTGGGCACGCGCCCCGAGGTGCCCGCCGCGCGGCGCATGGTCACGAACTACGACCTGTCGATGCTGAACACCGAAAGCCGTTACGAGGTGCCACGCATTGTCGAGGCCCTGAAGGTGCGCGGCCACGGTGCGCTGTGTTTTTACGGCGCACCCGGCACTGGCAAAACCGCCTTGGGCGAGCATATTGCGACTGCGCTGGAGAAGCCGCTCATCATCAAGCAAGCCAGCGACCTGATGAGCAAGTTCGTCGGTGAAACCGAGCAGCAAATGGCCGCCATGTTCCGTGAAGCCGAGGCCGAAAAGGCTGTGCTGCTGCTCGATGAAGCTGACAGCTTTTTGATGGATCGCCGGGGTGCTCAACGCACCTATGAAGTCACCGAGGTGAACGAAATGCTGCAAGGCATGGAGCGCTACAACGGCATCTTTATCTGCACGACCAACCTTCTGGATCGCTTGGATCAGGCCGCGCTGCGCCGCTTCACCTTCAAGATCAAGTTCAAGCCGCTTACAAGAGAGCAGCGCGAGAAAATGTTTGTCGTGGAGGCGCTGGCGAACGATGCGAGCTTGCTGACCCCCGAGATTCGTACCCAGCTCACGTTGTTGGATCAACTCTGCCCCGGCGACTTTGCGGCGGTGAAACGCCAAGCTGTGATCTTGGATTCAGAACTCGGTGCACTTGAGTTTCTGGAGCAACTGCAGGCCGAGCACCGCATTAAGCCCGAAGTACGCGAGAACCGGGGCATGGGGTTCTTGCAGTGAGTTCAGACCTATGTTACTATTAAAATAGTAGCTGGTCATGCTTATTGACCGAGAGCTAGAGGCAAATTTAGTTTAAAAATTTGTCTTTGGAGGCATGCTGGCGCTAGAAATTAACCTGCGGGTTAGTTTTTAGTGCTGTCACCTCGATCTCAATCTTCATGCGCGCATCCAGCAGCCCGGCACTGATCATCATTGCCGCGGGTCGGGCAGTACCGAAGGCCTCGCGCAGGGCGGGCCAGCAGGCTTCAAAGTCAGGGGCGTGGGGTACCACGTAGTTGACCCGCACGACATCGGCAAAACTCGCGCCCGCTTGCTTCAGAGCCGCTTCGATGTTGCGCAAGCACTGGCGGGCTTGCTCGGCGACATCATCTGAGATGCTCATCGTGGTGTAGTCAAAACCCGTCGTGCCGGACACAAACACAAAGTCACCGCTGGCCACCGCGCGTGAGTAGCCGATTTGCGCTTCAAACGGGGAGCCTGAGCTGATGAGTTGGCGGGGTGTCATGGCAGGCTGTCCTTGCATTTTGATTTCAAAAACTCGGTTAGCTGCCATTGTCGATGGTCAGCGAGACGACCTCAAATCGGCGACGAAGGTGTCGGAAAACTTGCCACCTAACTCTGTGAGAATCTCTCTCCAAACGTAACTATTTTCCCAACTCATTGATTTCATGTAAAAGTTGTCGCGTCGTCTCTTTGTGGCCCGAAAATTGCATGACCTGGCTTGTTAAAAAGTGTTTCCGTTGTGCCCCAATTTCTTCAAGCCTGTCAACAACCTTAACTAAGGAAAGTCATGAAAATCCCTAAAATACTTAGCGCCTCAGTTGTTGCTCTCGCGATGTCCGCTGGCTTCGCACAGGCCTCTCCGCTCGTTACACAGTGGACGGTCAGTGACTTCTCCACCTTTGTGCCCGCCTCCGTCACACCAGGGGGCGATATCGCGCCCAACCCGGTCTTGAGCGTCGGCAATACCCAGCTGCATTGGGGTGTAGCCGCCTCCGTCACGGGCCAAAGCGCCTTGATTATTGCCAACAACAGTCCTACGCTGGTGGATACGGGAGTTCTAACCCCAACGGTGAGTGTGACCCACGAAAACCACCCTATTTTCGAGCCGTCCCTGATATCGGTCGATATTCTGGCGGTGTTGACATTGACAGGCACGACCCCGGCTGGCGGACCTACCGAGGTCGGCGCAATCACGTTTGGTGTTAGATTCCTTGAAACACCCAATGCGGGTGTCGCGGGCGTTTGTGCCGACGGCACTTTGTTGAGCGCAGGTGGCATCAACATCAACGGATGCTCCGACATTTTTGTGATCACCAGCAACTCCCTCGCCTTCGTACTGCCATACGATTCAGATGGTGCCATCAACGGCTTTGACCCGAAACTTTACTTCGTGAATTTCTTTGGTACCGGTTTCGGCACCCTGTCAAATGCGGCGTGCACTGCAGCGGGTGCCCTGGCCGGTTGCCAGGGCTTTCAGACAGCAGAAGACACGGACACAACGGCCGTTTTCCAGATTCTCATCACCCCGCTTAATGAGACGCCCGAGCCCGGTTCTTTGGCGTTGCTCGGTCTTGGTTTAACGGGCCTGGCATTGAGCCGTCGCCGCCAAAACAAGCAGGCTGACAAATAGTCCGCGCGTAGTCTGAGCTTGCGCTTCCTTCAAACCCCGCTTCGGCGGGGTTTTGTTTTTCTAAGCGACCATCTGGTGCACGCCGGGAGGCCGCTCAGGCACTCCAGCAGACTGTCAATGAGCGTCAGCCAGCACCGCCACCGAAGTAATGCGCAGCACGGCCTCGCCGTAGGCTTCGAGCTTTCTCGCGCCAATGCCGCTGATGCCATTGAGGTCGTCCAGCGTCTGCGGGTGGCGCTCGGCAATGGCCGCCAGCGTCGCATCGTGAAAGATGACGTAGGCGGGCAGGTTGTGTTCCTTGGCGACCTCGGCGCGCCAGGCTTTGAGGGCGGCAAAGCGGGCCTGAGCGGCATCATCCAAAGCAATCGTAGCTTTGGGCAGCGTCGTTTTTGCGTTCTTTTCAGCGGTTGATTTTTTGCCTTTGCGAAGCGTACCCGAAGCCGTGGCCGATCCGCTGGTGGATAAGACCGACTGGCGCAGCCGCACCTGAACATCGCCCTTGAGCACGGCGCGCGAGCCATCGGTGAGCTTTAACGTGTTGAAGGCCTGCGCATCCACCGCCACGGCATCCAGCGCAATTAGCTGGCGCAGCACGCCTCGCATTTGCACCTCCGACAAATCGCTGCCAATGCCAAAGGTGCTGAGCTGCGCGTGACCAAATTGAGTGACTTTCTCGGTCGTCTTGCCGCGCAGAATGTCCATGATGTGGCCCGCGCCAAAGCTGATGCCGCTGTGCTGCTGGATGCGGTAGATGGTGGAGAGGAGTTTTCGCGCGGCATCGGTGCCGTCCCACACGTCTGGTGGGGTCAGGCAGTTGTCACAGTTGCCGCAGTCTTGGCTGCTCTCGCCGAAGTAGCGCAGCAGGCGCACACGTCGGCAATCGGTCGCTTCAGCGAGCCCCAAGAGCGCATCGAGCTTGCCGCGCAGGCCCTGCTTGAACTCCTCGCCTGCCGGGCTCTCGTCAATCATTCGGCGCTGGTTCACCACGTCGGCCAGGCCGTAGCACATCCACGCGTTGGCGGCCTCGCCATCGCGGCCCGCGCGGCCGGTTTCTTGGTAATAGCCTTCGATGTTTTTGGGCATGTCCAGGTGGCACACAAAGCGCACGTCGGGCTTGTCGATGCCCATGCCAAACGCGATGGTGGCGACCATCACAATGGCCTCGTCGCGCAAGAATCGGTCTTGGTTGGCGCGGCGCACATCGGGCTCCAGCCCGGCGTGGTAAGGCAGCGCATCAATGCCTTTGGCGCACAGCAGGCGAGCAATTTCTTCCACGCGCTTGCGCGACTGGCAGTAGACGATGCCCGCGTCGCTCTCGTGCTCCTGCGTGATGAAGCGCACCAATTGCTGCGTTGGCTCCTGCTTCTCGACAATGGTGTAACGGATGTTGGGGCGGTCAAAACTGCTGACAAAGGCGCGCGCAGTTTGCAGTTGCAGGCGCTCCAGAATGTCGGCGCGGGTCAGGTCATCTGCCGTTGCGGTAAGCGCGATGCGCGGCACATCCGCGTAACGCTCGTGCAGCACCGTCAGTGCACGGTACTCGGGGCGAAAGTCGTGACCCCACTGGCTCACGCAATGCGCCTCGTCAATGGCAAACAGGCTCAGATGCTGGCGCGCGTACAGCGCATCGAGCTGCGACAGAAAGCGCGGCGTTGTCACCCGCTCTGGCGCGCAGTACAGTAGGGTGATATCGCCGCGCAGCAGTCTGCGCTCCACCTCAGACGCTTCTTCAAACGTCAGCGTGGAGTTCAAAAACGCTGCACTCACCCCGGCCTCATGCAAGGCACCGACCTGGTCGTGCATCAACGCGATCAAGGGCGAGATGACGATGGTGATGCCGTACCCGGATTGCTGGCGCGCGATGGCCGGAATCTGATAGCACAGCGACTTGCCGCCGCCCGTGGGCATTAGCACCAGCGCGTCGCCGCCGCCCACCATGTGCTCGATGATGGCCTGCTGCGGGCCGCGAAACTGGGCGTAGCCAAAGACCTCGCGCAGGATGGTGTGCGCGGGTGTCAGCGTGGCATACGCGGGCGGCTCAGCCAGCAAAGTCACATCTGCTCCCACGGTAAACCATCGAAGCGCCAACCATTGATTGTGGAGCGGTGGAAGCCCTCGTTCAAATCACCCTCAAAGCCATGCAGCACATTGACCACGTCGCTAAACCCTGCCGCCTCCAGCGCCAGCCCCGCGTCCACCGTGCGCTTGCCGCTGCGGCAAATCAGCACCACGGTGCGTGACTTGTCACCCGCCTCGCGTTCGACTTGGCGCACGAACTCCAGCGCATTGGGCGTCAAGTCCGGGTACTCATACCAGGCAATGGTGTGTACGCCTGGCGGTCGGCCCACGTACAGCGACTCAATTTCCATGCGCACATCGACAAACAGCGCTTTGGGGTTGTCCTGCAACAAGGCCCAAGTGGCCTTGGGAAGAAGGTTTTTCATCACGGTATTGTCCAATATCTCCTGCGCAGGGTCGCCAAAACGCGCAAACTGGCGGAAGTTGTGAATTTATGATACAAAATGCAACAGCTCACGGCAACGTGCCGATTCACCTCACCATGAAGCTTCCGCGATTTTTGCGACTTTTACGATTTAGCGCCTTTTGCGCCGCGCTTGCCTTAAGCGCGCTGCCTGTGCACGCAAAGCGCATCGCACTGGTGATGGGCAATGACAATTACCAGCAGGTCTCCAAATTGCAAAAGGCCGGCAATGATGCCGTTGCCATGGCCACCGAGCTGCGCGCGGCTGGCTTTGAAGTGGTGCTGCACAAAGACCTCAACTACCGCGCGATGGTCAAAGCGATGGAGTCGCTTTACGCCAGCATCACTGGCGGTGACGAGGTCGTCGTGTTCTTTGCAGGCCCTGGTGTGCAACTCAAGAACGGCAGCTTCTTGCTGCCCACCGACATTGAGGCCAACAGCGAGTCCGAGGTCGAGAAAACCTCGTACGCCTTGAACGACATCATGGAACACCTGGGCCAAGCCAAGGCAGCTTTTAGCCTGGTGCTGCTGGATGCCTGCCGCGACAACCCATTGAAAAACAAAGGCCGCAACGTGGGCGGCGCATCGCGCGGCCTGAACCCGCCTGACCCGCCGAAGGGCCAGATGGTGGTGTATTCCGCAAGCCGTGGTCAGCAGGCGCTCGATCGCTTGAGCGATGCAGACAACCACCCCAACAGCGTCTTCACCCGCGAATTCATCTCGCGCATGCGCAAGCCGGGCTTGAAGCTTGAAGAGCTGGTGCGCGAGATTCAAGACTCAGTAGAGCGCCTGGCCCGCACGGTGAGCCATGAGCAGCGCCCGGCGATGTACAACGAGGCGCGCGGCAACTTTTACTTTTTTGGCCCCAATGCAGCGGGCACCACAGCAGCAGCATCAGGAGCGACCATCAATGAGGCGTTGCGCGAAGATCGCTTTTGGGAAGACACCAAGTCCGCTGGCAACCGCGATGGTTTTGAAGCGTATCTCGATCAATACCCGAAGGGCCGCTACGCCAACCTGGCGCGGGCCAACATCAATCGACTGATTGCGGCGGGCGGCGCAGGTGCGGGAAGTAGCACCCCCGCCACCAGCGCGGTGAACGCTGCTTTGTCCGCTGTCATGCCCGCCCCAACTTTGATGGATGCCAATGCGCCACCGCCGCAAGTCGCCGTGGCCGCAGGGACTCCGGCTGGCGATGTGGTGGTGGCGGCGCTGTCGCCTCAGCAACGATCCGTCAAGAAGCTCAACATGCCCAATGGCGACCGCTATGAGGGCGAAGCGATTGGTGTGATCCGCACGGGCCAAGGCACCTACACCTTCGCCAACGGCGACAAATACGAGGGCGAATTGCTGGACAACTTCTTTCATGGCAAAGGCACGCAGACGTATGTCAATGGCGATGTCTACACCGGTGACTTTCAGCGCAGCGCCAAAACGGGCCAAGGCGTGTACCGTTACGTCAATGGCGACAAGTACGAAGGCGGCTTTCTCAACAACATTCTGCACGGCAAAGGCCTGCAAACCTACAAAAGCGGCGACACCTACGAAGGCGAGTATGAGAACGGTAACAAGCAGGGCCGGGGCATCTACCGCTTTGCCAATGGCGACCGGTTTGAGGGCACTTTTGTCGACAACCTTTTCAACGGAAAAGGCCTGATGGTATTTGCCAATGGGGATCGCTACGAGGGCGACTTTTTCAACAATGCCAAAAACGGCAAAGGCATTCACTTCTTCGCCAGCAAAGACCGCTACGAAGGCACGTTCCAGGCCGGTGTACAGGCCGGCGCGGGTACACACTTCTATTCCAATGGCGACAAGTTTGTGGGCCAGTTTGCCAACGGTGTGCGCCACGGTAAAGGGCTTTATAGCTTTGCGGGTGGTCAGACCAAGCCGCAGGAATTTGACAATGGCACTGAAAAGGCGAATTGATTTTTCTACAATCGGGCGATGAACCCGAATTCAGATACCCCTCACTCGCGCGATTCACGCTACACCCGCGCGCAAGCGCTGCCTGGCATCCTGGCCAGCCGCATCGCCATTCTGGACGGTGCCATGGGCACCATGATCCAGCGCTTCAAGCTGACGGAGGCTGACTACCGGGGCGAGCGCTTCAAGGCACATCACAAGGATGTGAAAAACAACGGCGACTTGCTCAGCCTCACGCGACCCGATGTGATTCGCGACATCCACGAAGCGTATCTGGCCGCAGGCGCGGATTTGATCGAAACCAACACCTTTGGCGCGACCTCGGTGGCGCAGGAAGACTACGACCTGGCCGGGCTTGCGCGCGAGATGAACATCGCTTCCGCCAAAATCGCCCGCGCCGCGTGCGACAAGTATTCAACGCCCGACAAGCCGCGCTTCGTCGCCGGCGCGTTAGGCCCCACACCCAAAACCGCCAGTATCAGCCCCGATGTGAACGACCCCGGCGCGCGTAACGTCACGTTTGAGATGCTGCGCGCCAGCTATTACGAGCAGGTGGCGGGCCTGGTCGAAGGCGGCAGCGATGTGCTGCTGATCGAAACCATTTTCGACACGCTCAACGCCAAAGCCGCCTTGTTTGCGATTGACGAGTACTTTGAAGCCTCGGGCGAGTGCCTGCCACTCATCATCAGCGGCACGGTGACGGATGCTTCGGGCCGGATCTTGAGCGGCCAAACCGTTACGGCCTTCTGGTACAGCGTGCGCCACGCCCAGCCGCTGGCGATTGGTCTCAACTGCGCGCTAGGTGCTGCGTTGATGCGCCCCTATATTCAAGAATTGAACCGCGTCGCACCCGATACCTTCATCAGCTGCTACCCCAACGCGGGCTTGCCCAACCCCATGGCTGAGACGGGCTTTGACGAAACGCCCGAGGTCACGTCCCGCCTGATCCGCGAGTTTGCCGAGCAGGGCTTGGTCAATATTGTGGGCGGCTGCTGCGGCACCACGCCGGATCACATTGCCGCCATTGGCCATGCGGTGCAGCCGCTGGCAGCGCGCAGCTTGCAAAAGAGATTTTTCTACAAGGAAGCGGCTTGATTCGCTGGCTGACGCTCACGGGGCTGGTGGCGGGAATCGGGTTGCTGCCTGCCACGGCTGCTGATGCGCCGACACCCACCGTCCCCCGATTCGTTGAAGAAACTGATGCTTCGGGCTTTCAAAGTCGCTTTGAAGGCGAGGGCGAGTTTCTCGTCGGCGGCGGGGTCGCCACGTTTGATTGCGATGGCGACGGCCTGCCCGAGGTTTATGTGACGGCAGGCGTCAACCGTTCCAAGTTCTACCGCAACAAAAGCACGCGCGGCGGCCCCATCAAACTTTTGGAAGAGCGCAGCGGCCTGGAGCTGACCAATGCCAACGGCGCTTATCCGCTGGACATCGATGGCGATGGCAACACGGACCTGGTCGTGCTGCGCGTGGGCGAGGTTCAGGTGTTTCGCGGCTTGGGGGCTTGCAAGTTTGAGCGCGCCAACACTGCTTGGAACGTCGTCACCAGCAATGCCTGGCACAGTGCGTTTTCGGCGACGTGGGAGCGTGGGCAAAGCTGGCCCACGCTGGCTTTCGGCACCTACACGGATCGCAGTAGACCTGAGTTTCCGTGGGGCAGTTGCACGCCGGGTTTGATGCTCCGCCCAGCGTCGAATGGCAAGGGATTTGCGCCGCCGTTGCCGTTAACGCCGGGCCACTGCGCGCTGTCGATGCTGTTCTCGGACTGGAACCGCAGTGGCGAAGCGGCCTTGCGCGTGAGCAACGACCGCGAGTATTACAAAGGCGGGCAAGAGCAATTGTGGAAGATGACACCTGGCGCGCCGCCCGCGCTCTACACCCCTGCGCAGGGCTGGAAGCCGCTGCAAATCTGGGGCATGGGCATCGCCAGCCATGATCTCGATGGTGACGGTTTGCCCGAGATCTTTTTAACCAGCATGTCGGACAACAAACTGCAAAAGCTGGATGCAGCGAGTGAAGGAAAGGTGCCGACCTATTCCGACATCGCCTACAAACGCGGCGTGACCGCGCACCGGCCGTATGTGGGTGGCGACGTGCATCCGTCCACCGCCTGGCACTCGCAGTTTGCCGATGTCAACCACGATGGACTGGCGGATTTATTCATCGTCAAAGGCAATATCTCGTTCATGCCCGACTTTGCCGCGCTGGACCCCAACAACCTGTTATTGCAGCAAGCAGACGGTCGTTTTTTTGAAGCGGGCCATCTCGCGGGCATCGCCCGCGTGAAGCGCGGGCGTGGCGGCATGCTGGCGGATTTGAATGGCGACGGCCTGCTTGACATGCTCGTCGTCAATCGCTGGGACAAAGCTCAGCTGTGGCGCAACGTTGGTGCGGGCACCGCCGACAAACCGCTGCCCATGGGCGGCTGGTTGCAATTGCGCTTGACGCAAGGTGGAGCGAATCGTGATGCAGTCGGTGCGTGGGTGGAAGTTGATCTGGGGGTTGACGTGGGTGGGGCTGGTAACAAACGCATCATTCGTCAAGAGTTGACGGTGGGCGGCGGCCATGCCAGCGGGCACTCGGGAAGGATGCACTTCGGCTTGGGCACGGCCAAGGATATCAAAGTGCGGGTGCAGTGGCCATTTGCGAATTGGAGCGAGTGGGAAAACGTCGCGGCGAACGGTTTTTACACAATCGACAAAGAGCGCGGCGTGAAGACCTGGAAGGCACCATGAATCGGATCATGAATCGATGGGCAGGTCTGGTCGTCATGACGTTCACGGCGTTGGTTCCGTCGCACGCCATCGCTCAAACGACCCCGTCCACAGCCCCCGCTGCCAGCGCCTACAGCGCGAGTGTGGCGACGGAATGGTTTCAATTGGCGCTCCTGCTCACCCAGCAAACCCCCGGCTTCAGCCCGCCAGTCGCAGCGCGGGCGTTTGCGTATTTGGGGTTGACGCTGTACGAATCCACCGTGCCCGGCATGCCGCAAAACATCAGCCTGGCCGGTCAGCTCAACGAGTTGAGTTCGCTGCCGCTTGCGCAGCCCGACGAGCCCCTGCACTGGCCCACCGTCGCCAACGCCGCGCTGGCCACCATGACGCGCATGATGTTCGCCAGCGCCACGGCAGAAAACAAAGCCCGCATCGACCTGCTGGAGCGCAGC
>JANNFW010000428.1:0-2450 GCA_031380235.1 Rhodoferax sp.
CGGTTTGCTGAATCAGGGCAGCAATGGCGCGTTCAATGCAGACCGCACCCTGCCCAACCCCGAGAAAAATCGAGCAGACGGCTTGCTCGCCAAAGTGGTATTGAGCCCCACGGCATCGCAAAAACACGTCGTCACGCTGGAACATATCGGCAAGACGACCAGTTACGACCTGCTGACAGCGCGTGCACGCACGCCTCTTACCGGTACAGCCACCGCCATCAACAATGCCGTATTGAGTGCCAATGCCACTACGACGCTAGAGCGTGACCGGCTGACTTGGGATACGCGATTCAAATGGGGCAGCGCGATTGCAGACGAGGTTCAGGCCGTCGTCAGCTACCAAAACGCATCGTCCAAAGAATTCGCTGCCGAAGACCGCAATGTGTCTACGGATCGCGAGCGTGACACGTCGTATGCCGAGCGCGCCGCACAGCTGAGCCTCAAGGCCGACAAAATGCTGAAGCTGTCGCCCCAGTGGTCTCAAAAAATCACCTATGGCGTCGATGTTGCCACTGCGCAAATCACCAACCTGGTGACTGGCGTGATCCCTCCCGCAGGAGAGACTTTCCCGCTGAAACGCTTTCCAGATACTCGGGAGTCCAGCGCCGCGCTTTTTGCGCAGAGCGAGTTTGTCAGCGACGCGTGGAACATTACCCCGGGTGTGCGGTTTGATCAATTTAAGCTTGATGCCGAGCAGGCGGGCTTCACGCCGCCTGCAGCCTCGCTGTCTGCCACGGCCACATCGCCCAAGCTCGGTGTGCTGTACCGGGCTACGCCGCAATGGTCGGCTTTTGGAAACTATGCGTCTGGGTTCAAGGCACCCAACGCCAACCAGCTCAATGGATTCTTCGAGAACGTCACCCAGTTTTACAAAACCGTTTCCAACCCCAACTTGAAGCCCGAGACCAGCAAGAACATTGAATTGGGATTGCGGGGCCGCCTGGATCGCCTGAGCCTTGACATGGCCGTATTCACCGGGCGCTTCAATGATCTGATTGAGGACAACCGGCAGGTGGGCGGCGCGGGCGTACCGGGCAACCCCACTGTGTTCCAGTCGGTCAACATCGGCAATGCCACCATTAGCGGCTTTGAGATCAAGGGCGACATGGCTTGGGGCAGCTTCGCGGGTGGGCGGTTCAGCACGCCGTTTGCGTTTGGCGTGACACGGGGAACCGATGACACCACCGGCAAACCGCTGAACTCAATCAATCCCCAAAAACTCAATGTCGGCTTGAAATACGCGACCTCGGTTTGGGATCTGCGTTTGGACTTGAGCCACCACGCCGCAAAAAACGCGGGTGACATTGACAGCGCCGCCTTGGTCGCCGCACCCGCCACTCAATTTGCAACTCCCAGTGCCACCACCTTGGACATAGGCGGCCAGTGGCGCCTCAGCAAGTCGGCACGGCTGAACATTGGCATCACCAACGTGACCAACGAGAAGTACTGGAATTGGTCAGACGTGGCAGGCCTCTCAGCCGCCTCAGTCGTGCTGGATGCCTACACCCAACCAGGGCGACACCTGAACCTTTCCCTGGTCGCAGATTTTTGATTTTTAACGTGAAGGAGATTGTTGTGTCTACTACTGTCGAACCCCATGCCGCCGCCAGCTCCCCAGACGATGAGGAATATGAAATGCCGTGTGCACAAGCCGTATTGGCCGGAACACTGGCGCTAATGACTGCCTATGCCCAATCCAGCCGCGACAGCCACCGTGTGCTGATGGCCAAGAAGGTTGCCACCAACATTCGGTTGCTTGCGCACCACCCGCAGCTTTCGCAGCGCTTTAGAACCATGCTCTCCAATTTGCAGAGCCGGTGGACAGATCCTGTGCATGGCAGTTTGAATGCTGAAGTGCCTGACCCAGCGACGCTGCGAAATCTGGCCAGCGATGCTGAAAACAGCAACTCCGTGCGGGCTGTGAGCGCGGTGCTGGAGCTGGATCAAACCCGTGCCTTGTGGCACAACACCCCGGAGCTTGCCCAATGATCGAAAGCGTTATTTCCACTGGTGCTGCCATGTGGCGTGAACGTTTAGCAGCCGCGCGGGCCAATGGCAAACGGGCCAAAGACGCAGCCGAGGCTATGGGTATCAGCGAAGGCGAAGCGGTTGCCGCGCATTGCGGCGAGCAAGACTACCCACCCAAAGCGGTGCCGCTCAACGGCCTGTGGCTGGACTTACTGCAAACGCTTGAGCTGTGCGGCCCGCTGATGGCGTTGACGCGCAATGAATCGACGGTGCATGAAAAGACGGGCGTCTACCAAAACCTGTCTAGCGCCGGCCATATGGGTTTGGCGCTGGGCGAGGATATTGACCTGCGGCTGTTTTTCAACAAATGGCATGCAGGCTTTGCGGTCACCGAGCTGGCTGCCAACCCTGGCAACCGCCCAAATGTGAGCTTGCAGTTCTTCGACGCGCATGGCAAAGCCGTACACAAAATATTTCAGCGC
>JANNFW010000434.1:0-11111 GCA_031380235.1 Rhodoferax sp.
GGCATCTGGTATGGCAAAGGCCCCGGGGTTGATCGTTGCTCCGACGTGTTCAAACACGCCAATATGGCTGGCACCACCGAATGGGGTGGTGTGATCGCTGTGGCGGGGGATGATCACATCTCCAAAAGCTCGACCGCCGCACATCAGAGCGACCATATTTTCAAAGCCTGCGGCACGCCGGTTTTCTTCCCGGCCAGCGTACAGGAGATTCTGGATTTGGGCATTCACGCCTTCGCCATGAGCCGCTTCTCGGGCGTGTGGGCGGGCATGAAGACGATTCAGGAAATCGTCGAATCCAGCGCGACCGCGATGATCGACCCCGAGCGGGTCGAGATCAAAATCCCGACCGACTTCATCATGCCGCCCGGTGGCCTGCACATCCGCTGGCCCGATGGTGCACTCGATCAAGAAGCCCGGCTGTTTGATTACAAGTGGTACGCCGCCCTGGCCTACATCCGCGCCAATCGGCTCAATTACAACGTCATCGAAGGTAAAAATGACCGCTTTGGCCTGATCGCCAGCGGCAAGGCCTTCAACGACACCCGCCAGGCTTTGCTGGATTTGGGGCTGGACGATGCCACCTGCCAGCGTCTGGGAATCCGCCTGCACAAAGTCGGCGTGGTGTGGCCGCTGGAGGCGCAGCTAACCCGCGAATTCGCCACGGGCCTGCAAGAGATTCTGGTGGTCGAAGAGAAGCGCCAGGTGATTGAATATCAGCTCAAAGAAGAACTGTACAACTGGCGCGCGGATGTGCGGCCCACGGTGCTGGGCAAGTTCAACGAAGTCGAAGGAACGGATCGCTACGGCAGCGGCGGCGAGTGGTCCATGCCCAACCCGAAGGCCAACACACTGCTTCGTGCCAACGCCGATTTGTCGCCCGCTATCATCGCCCGCGCGATTGCGCAAAGGCTCAAAAAACTCGGGGTGGATGCCGACATCACCGCTCGCATGGACGCGCAGCTTGCCATTCTGGATGCCAAAGATTCGTCGATGCACGCGCTGGAGATCACGGGTGTGAAAGGCGCGGATCGCCAGCCGTGGTTCTGCTCGGGTTGCCCGCACAATACGTCCACGAAAGTGCCCGAAGGCTCGCGCGCCATGGCCGGCATCGGCTGCCATTTCATGAGCATCTGGATGGACCGCGCAACGGTGGGCTTTACCCAAATGGGCGGCGAAGGCGTGCCTTGGGTCGGCCAGCAACCGTTCAGCCATGATCAGCACATGTTTGCCAATTTGGGCGATGGCACCTACTTTCACAGTGGCTTGCTGGCGGTGCGCCAGAGCATCGCCTCGGGCGTGAATATCACCTACAAAATTTTGTACAACGATGCCGTCGCGATGACGGGCGGTCAGCAAGTCGGCGAGCGGCCCGAGGGGCACTCCGTCGTGCAGATCGCGCAATCGATGCGGGCTGAAGGTGCCGCCAAGATCGTCATCGTGACCGATGAGCCGGAGAAATACGACGGCGTGACGTTGGTGTCAGACGTGGCAGTGAAGCACCGCGACGAGCTGGACACGATCCAAAAGCAGTTCCGCGAGATCAAGGGCACGACGGTCATCATTTACGACCAAACCTGTGCCACCGAAAAGCGCCGCCGCAGAAAGCGCGGCACGATGGTGGACCCGGCCAAACGTGTCGTCATCAACGAACTCGTGTGCGAAGGCTGTGGCGACTGCGGCGTGCAGAGCAACTGCTTGAGCGTCGAGCCGCTGGAGACCGAATTTGGCCGCAAACGCCAGATCAACCAAAGCACCTGCAACAAAGACTTCTCCTGCGTGAAAGGTTTTTGCCCCAGCTTTGTGACGGTGGAGGGCGGGCAGTTGAAGAAGAAATCCAAAGCGGCCAATGCATTCCCGTCACCGTTTGAGTTGGGAGCGCTGCCCGAGCCGGATTTTGCGCATTTGAAGAGAGATCAAACGCCAGGCGCTGTGCCGGCCTGGGGCATCGTGGTGGCAGGCGTGGGTGGTACGGGGGTTATCACCATCGGCCAGTTGCTCGGCGTGGCGGCGCATCTGGAGGGCAAAGGCATCGTGACGCAAGACGCGGGCGGACTGGCCCAAAAAGGCGGGGCCACCTGGAGCTATGTGCTGATTGCCGACAGCCAGGACGATATCCGCACCACGCGCGTCGGCATGGCGGCGGCGGATTTGATCATTGGCTGCGACCCCATCGTCGCCGTGGCCAAAGAAACGCTGTTGCGCATGCATGGCACGCGCACGCACGTGGCGCTCAACTCCAACAGCACGCCCACCGCAGCCTTCGTCAAAAATGCCAATTGGCAAAACCCGGCTGAGCAATGCGTGCAGGAGATCAAAGGCATTGTGGGTGAGGCGCATGTCGGTGTGTTTGATGCCGATGCTGCGTCCACCAGCCTGCTGGGTGACAGTATTTACACCAACCCGATGATGTTGGGCTATGCCTGGCAAAAGGGCTGGATACCGCTGGATAAATCGTCCCTGCACCGCGCGATGGAGTTGAACGCCGTGGCCGTGCCGCAAAACAAGGCAGCGTTTGAGTGGGGCTGCCGCGCCGCGCATGACCTGGCTGCGGTGCAAAAGCTGATCACACCCGCCAACGTCATCGAGTTCAAAAAGCGTGAGTCACTGGCCAGCATCATCGACAGGCGGATCGAATTCCTCACCGGCTACCAAGATGCCGCTTATGCCGCAATCTACCAAACGTACGTGCAAAAGGTCAAAACCGCCGAGGAAACACTGGGCGTGAAGCACCTACCGCTGACCGATGCTGTGGCGCGCTATCTGTTCAAAGTGATGGCCTACAAGGACGAGTACGAAGTCGCCCGCCTGCACACCGATACGGCCTTCCACACCAAGATCAACGCGATGTTTGAAGGCGACTTCACGCTGAACTATCACCTGGCCCCGCCGTTGATCTCCAAAAAGAACGACAAGGGCGAGCTGCAAAAGAGGAAGTTTGGCCCCAGCATGCTGACGGGCTTCAGGCTGCTGGCCAAGCTCAGAGGCCTGCGCGGCGGTACGTTCGACATCTTTGGCAAGACTGAAGAGCGGAAGATGGAACGCGCGCTGATCGTCGATTACAAAGCCAGCGTGGACGAAGTGCTCAACAGTTTGACGATGACCAACCACGCCACAGCGGTAGAAATCGCCCGAATACCCGATCAGATCAAGGGCTATGGCCATGTGAAAGAGCGCAACCTGAAAGCGGCTCGGGTTAAATGGGCGGCGCTGATGGGTCAGTTTCACAACCCGCTGGAGCAACAGCGGGCGGCTTGAAAGCCTGGGCGACCCCTGCATTTGCAGGAGTTAGCCCCGTTTACAATGTGAGGCTGTGCGTCGCACGCCTGTTTGGCGGTCGCGGCGCTTCGTTGTGTTCGTTTTTTGTTCGTTTACTTGACCTCGCGTCGTGGAGTTGCCTGTGTTTATTTCGTCTGCCATTGCCCAAACCGCCCCCGCTGCCGCTGCTGGGGGTGACATGCAATCCTCTTTGATGAGCATGCTGCCATTGGTGCTGATGTTCGTCGTGCTCTATTTTGTGATGATTCGCCCTCAAATGAAAAAGCAGAAAGAGCATCGCAGCATGATTGATGCGCTGGCCAAGGGCGACGAGATCGTCACCGCGGGCGGCATGCTGGGCAAAGTCAGCAAGATGGGCGATAGCTACCTGCATTTGGAAATTGCCGGAGGCGTTGAAGTGCAAGTTCAGCGCAGTTCGGTCGTTCAGGTGTTGCCCAAAGGCACGTTCAAGTAAAGAACTTCTCGACAGATCGCGAGTCTGTGAAGTCAGAACCTGTTGCCTGAACCGCTACCTGAACCGCTAAATTATGAATCGCTATTCGGTATGGAAATACGCAATCATCGTGATTGCGCTGGTCGTGGGGGCGCTGTACACGCTGCCGAACTTCTTTGGTGAAGCGCCTGCCGTGCAGATATCGGCCGCCAAAGCCACCACCAAGATCGACACCGCCACCCTGGGCCGCGTTGAAGAGGCTTTGAAGACCGCTGGCATTGCCGCAGACAGCATTGCGCTGGAAGGCACGTCGGTCAAAGCACGCTTTGGCTCGACCGAAGTGCAGCTCAAGGCCAAAGATGCGATTCAAAAGGCGCTGGTGACCGACCCCACCAACCCGAGCCATGTGGTGGCCCTGAATTTGCTGTCCCGCTCGCCCAAGTGGCTGTCCGCCATGGGCGCGTCGCCGATGTACCTCGGCCTGGATTTGCGCGGTGGCGTGCACTTCATGCTGCAAGTGGACATGCAGGCGGCCTTGACCAAAAAGGCGGAGTCGCTCTCGGGCGACATCCGCTCGGTGCTGCGCGAGAAAAATATTCGGCACGGCGGTATTGCCCGCAATGGCCAGTTGATCGAACTGAAGTTTCGCGACAAACCGACTTTGGACGCGGCCAAGGCTGTCATTCAAGACCAGTTCGCCGACTTGGACATGCGCGATACCGCCGAGGGTGATGAGTTCAAGCTGACCGCATCGATCAAGCCTGCATCCGCCCGCGCCGTGCAAGACCAGGCGCTCAAGCAAAATATTACCACCCTGCACAACCGGATTAACGAGCTGGGCGTGTCCGAGCCTGTCATACAGCAACAGGGGCAAGACCGCATCGTCGTGCAATTGCCCGGTGTGCAGGATGTCGCCCGTGCCAAAGACCTGATTGGTCGCACCGCCACGCTGGAGCTGCGCATGGTCGACGACAGCGCTGAAGCCCGCGCGGCAGAAACCAACACGGGTGCCGTGCCCTTTGGTGCCGAGAAATTTTTGGAGCGCGATGGCCGCCCGGTCATCGTCAAAAAGCAAGTGATTTTGGCGGGCGACAGCCTGACGGATGCGCAGCCCGGCTTTGATTCGCAAAACCAGCAGCCCAAGGTGGACTTGACCGTCGATGCCAAAGGCGGGCGCATCATGCGCGATGTCAGCCGTGAAAATTTGAAGAAGCGCATGGCCATCGTCCTTTTCGAAAAAGGCAAGGGCGAGGTGTTGACGGCCCCGGTCATCCAGGGTGAGCTGGGCAATCGCTTCCAGATTTCTGGCTCCATGACGGTCAATGAAGCGAACGATCTGGCCCTGCTGTTGCGCTCAGGCTCATTGGCAGCGCCGATGGAAATTATTGAAGAACTCACCATTGGCCCCAGCTTGGGTGCTGACAACATCGCCAAGGGCTTCAACAGTGTGACCTATGGCTTTTTGGCTGTTGCGGTGTTCATGTGCGTCTACTACATGCTGTTTGGCGTGTTCTCCAGCGTGGCCTTGGCGCTGAATTTGTTGCTGCTGGTTGCCGTGCTTTCGATGTTGCAAGCTACGTTGACTCTGCCCGGCATGGCGGCTATGGCCTTGGTGCTGGGTATGGCGATTGATGCCAATGTGCTGATCAACGAGCGCGTGCGCGAGGAGCTGCGCAATGGTGCGTCACCGCAAGCGGCTATTCACGCCGGTTACGACCGCGCCTGGGCGACGATTCTGGACTCCAACGTCACCACGTTGATTGCGGGCCTGGCCCTGCTGGCGTTTGGCTCTGGCCCGGTGCGCGGCTTTGCGGTGGTGCACTGTTTGGGTATCTTGACCAGCATGTTCTCGGGCGTTTTCTTCTCACGAGGGTTGGTCAACCTGTGGTACGGGCGGCAAAATAAGCTCAAGAGCGTGTCGATTGGCACCGTTTGGCGGCCTGATAACATAAAAGACAACGCGGTAAAAGACCAGTTGGCAAAAGACCCGTTGGTCAAAGAAACCACCGCCACGGCAAGGATCGGTTAATCATGGAATTCTTCAAGATCAGAAAAGACATTCCGTTCATGCGCAATGCGCTGATTTTTAACCTCGTTTCACTGGCTACATTTCTCGCCGCAGTTTTTTTCCTGTTCTCGCGCGGACTGCACCTGTCTGTTGAATTCACCGGCGGCACCTTGATGCAGGTGAGCTATGCACAAGCCCCGGATTTGAACGGTGTGCGTGACAGCATCGCCAAACTGGGTTTGACCGACGTGCAGGTGCAGAACTTCGGCACCGCGCGTGATGTGATGATCCGCATGCCCGCCGTCAAGGGCGTCAGCTCCGCGCAGCAAGGCGACAAAGTGATGGCCGGGCTGTGCACCAGCGCGGGTGGCACCATGAAAGCCGACCCCAAGCAGCAGGACAAAGTCGTCTGTCTGGCGGGTGACGGCCAGGGTAAGGGCGAGGGTAAGGGCGAGGGTAAGGGCGAGCCGTTGAAACTTCAGCGTACCGAGTTCGTCGGCCCGCAGGTGGGCGATGAATTGGCGACGGACGGCCTCAAGGCGCTGGCCTTTGTGGTGGCCGGCATCATGATCTATTTGGCCGCTCGCTTTGAATGGAAGTTTGCAGTAGCAGCCATCATCGCCAACTTGCATGATGTGATCATCATCCTCGGGTTCTTCGCATTTTTCCAGTGGGAGTTTTCACTGCCGGTACTCGCGGCGGTGTTGGCCGTGCTGGGCTATTCGGTGAACGAATCCGTGGTGATTTTTGACCGAATTCGCGAGAACTTTCGCCGTTACCGCAAAATGAACACAGTGGAGATCATCGATAACGCCATTACCTCCACCATCAGCCGCACCATCATCACCCACGGCTCGACGCAGTTGATGGTGTTGTCGATGCTGCTGTTTGGCGGCCCCACGCTGCACTACTTTGCGCTGGCGCTGACGATTGGAATTCTGTTTGGCATTTACTCCTCAGTTTTTGTGGCGGCGGCCATCGCCATGTGGCTGGGCATCAAACGCGAGGACTTGGTCAAAGGGCCTGTCGGGCCGGCCAAAAAAGGCGAAGATCCGAGCGACCCCAACGCGGGTGCCACGGTTTAGTCGACACTCGACAGAAGAATGGCAACGGAACGCCCTCACACCCGAGCGCAATTGGCCGCAGAGACGCGAAAGCGTTTTGTGGCCGAGGCGGGTCGCGCCATGACCGAGATCAGCTCGTCGGTGCAGGATCGCTTGACCAGTCTCATGAATGAGGCTGCACCGTCGCGCGAAATGCAGGCTCGCCGCGACGCGTGGACGGCCTACCAAAAAGCCCGTGGCCCGTGGCTGGATGGCACGGTCAAAACCTGGCAAAAAGCGATGACGCCGCCCTCTGTGACAGCCCGCGCCCGCATCGCCGAAGACGTTCTCCAACTCGTGGACACGGATGTCACCGAGAACAAGATACTCGCCTCGCGCCTCACGCGTGCTTTGATCGAAAAAATCAGTGCACCGATGGACGACCTGAGAGTGCGCATCAAGCAGCTGGAAGACACCGAGGACTTCGATTCACAGGATGTCTTTCGCCCCGACGTGCTGATGCTCGGCCTCATCGAGCAATGGGCCGCCACCGGCATGCCGCGCGATTCGTGGAGCCTTGTGCACGACGCCGCGCTTCGTTTGATCTCGGATCGGTTTTTGGCGATTTACAACCTCTCGAATGATTTTCTGATTCACCACGGTGTGTTGCCAACCATCCAGTTGAAGGACCGGGTCAAGCGCATGGCCAATGGCAAGCCATTTTCGTCGGTTCGCGGCGGTTTGCGCCCCCCCAAAGACATCCAGGCGGCAAACTCCACGTTCGGCATTGATGTCAGCGGCTTTGGCACCAGCGGCATGGGCGCCATGCAGCCGCCACCCGCGCAGCAACAGCGCCGCACCGACGAGGCCTTTGGCGGTCGGCTGGGTTGGCAAGGCGATGCGCCGGGCAGCGGTAACCCGCCGCTGCAAAATCCTTCAGGCGCCAAGGGGCTAGACCCTGCGTCAGGCGGGCAGCGTTTGCAACCGCATAGTTCGGGCTACGGCCAGGCGCATGACGAAACCCGCATGCTGACAGCCACCACGCCGCTGGCGCGCGCGCGCACCCGCGCACAGGGCGTGATGGGCCAGCTCAAGCGCTTGCTCATTGGCCGCATTGGCCCCGAGGCGGAGAGCACCAATTACCAGCCCGCGTCTCCCGCACTGGCAGCGGCCATCGCGGTGCGGCCCGCCCCAGGTCGTCAGGAGTTCGAGTTTGCGGCGACCGAGTTGCACGAGTACACGCCGGCCGGTGTGGCGCGCGTGGCCACTCGCCTGCGTGACCAAACCACAGAGCTCAAGAAAAAAGCCGAGACCAAGGGTGAGAAAGCCACGATTGAAATCGTTGCGCTGATGTTCCAGGCGATCTTGCAGGAGGATCGCATTCCGCCGAGCATTCGCGTCTGGTTTGCGCGGCTGCAAATGCCCGTGTTGCGCGTCGCATTGGAGGAGCCGGATTTCTTCAGCGGCATCAGCCACCCCGCACGCCAGTTGATCGACCGCATGGGCTCTTGCGTAATGGGCTTTGAGGCCAGCGAGGTGCAAGGCGGTGCGTTGGAGAACGAGGTCAAGCGTGTGGTGCAGGTGATCGAGCAATACCCCGAAACCGGCAAGCGCGTGTATCAGTTGGTCTATGACGAGTTCCAGAAGTTCATGGCCAAGTTTTTGACCGAGAAGGGCAATACGCAAAAAATTGTCAGCGTCGCGCAGCAGGTCGAACAAAAAGAAACGCTCACCATCCAGTACACGATTGAGATGCGCAACATGCTGCGCGAGATGCCGGTGCGCGAGGAGATTCGAGAGTTTCTGTTCAAGGTCTGGGCCGAGGTGCTGGCCGTTGCGGCCGTGCGCAAAGGCCCGCAGCACGCTGAAACGCTTGATCTGAAAAAATCATCGACCGACCTGGTTTGGGCTGCCAGTGCCAAACCCAACCGCAGTGACCGCGCGCGCGTGATTGCCGATTTGCCCAAGCTGCTGCAACGCCTGCGCTCCGGCATGACCCTGCTGGGCTTGCCGCCATCGGTACAGGATGCGCACGTTAAAACCGTGAGCGACACGCTGGCGGATGCCTTCATGTCCAAAACCCAGGCCATTCCGCAAGCCCAGATTGAAATCATGGCCAAGCGGCTGGCCAATCTGGAAGACTTTGTGTCTGAAGACGGCATGGGCGATTTGCCGCTGGATGCCGACAGCATTGAAATCATGCTGGGCATTGATGCCGCCACCATTGACGTGGTGGCCGATGGCGGCTCCAAACCGACCAACGCCATGCTGGCCTGGGCGCAAGAGTTGCAGGTAGGCGCCTGGTTCACGCTGGATCACAGCGGGCAGGTCAAACAGGTGCAATTTGCCTGGCGCAGTGACCGAAAGCATCTGAATTTGTTTGCCTCAACCGACGGCCACAGCTACCTGATTCAAGCCGGGCGGCTGGCTGCGTATTTGCAAGCTGGCTTGCTGCTGCCACAAGAGGAAGAAACCCTCACCGTGCGCGCTACACGCGATGCGCTGGCCAAACTGGAAGCAAATCCCGAGCGCTTGTTGGGGTAATTTCAAATAATTTCGATCAAGCCGCGCCGATGCGCTGAAACAGCCCACCGGGCAACCGCGCGATGCGGCCATCAAGCTCCAATGTCATCAGTTGAGCCTGCAAGGAGGGCGTGTCCAGCCCGGTGCGGGCTTGCAAAGCATCCAGGCTGACGGGGTCAAACCCCAGCGCTTGCACCAGAGCATCCTCCTCATCCAAGTCGTCACTGAAGTTGACCACCTCCGCTTTTGCGGGGCTTGGGGTGAACCTGATTGATGACGATTTCAAAACGGGTGCAATCGACAGGTATTGCGGTGCCAATTCTTCCAGAATATCTTCGACGGACTCCACCAGCTTGGCACCTTGGCGAATCAACGCATGGCAGCCACGTGAATTCCCCGAGTGGATTGAGCCGGGGATCGCAAAAACCTCCCGCCCCTGCTCCGAAGCCATGCGCGCGGTGATGAGTGAGCCCGATTTCAGTGCCGCCTCCACCACCAACGTGCCCTGAGACAGACCCGAAATGATGCGGTTGCGCTTGGGGAAGTTGTCTGGCAGCGGCGGTGTGCCCAGCGGATACTCGCTCACGATCACGCCATGTTGTGCGATGGCGTGGGCAAGCGTTCGGTGGCTGCTGGGGTAGACGCGATCCAGCCCGGTACCCACCACCGCAATCGTCGCCAGGTGATGTTCAACGCCAGCCTTTGTTGCACCCTCAACGATGCATTTAACGGCGCCTTCAATTGCACCCTGGTGCGCCGCGCCATCAATGCCCAACGCCATCCCTGAGATCACCGTCATGCCCGCCTCACTCAGCGCCCGGCCAAACTGGTGTGCTGTCGCCAGGCCCTGCGGTGTGGGCGTGCGGCTGCCCACAATCGCCACGCTTTTGAGCACGCCTTGGCTGAAAAAATCAGCGCCAAGCGGTCGAGCTGCGGTCAGCAGATACAGCATCAATGGTGGGTCTTCAATGTTGAGCAGGGCGGATGGGTAATTGCCATCGCCCAGCATCACCAAACGGTGCTTGTCCGGTGATTCAAGCCATTTGCAGGTGATGTCCAGCAGCTTGGCCAACTCGGGTGGCACCTGTTGCAAGGCGCTTGCCTGAGCCTGGCTGACGAAGTGCCCCAGAGCCGTCAAGGGTTGCCTGAACACGGCTTCTGGTGACCCAAACGCAGCCAGCAGCTTGCGCGATGTTGCGTTGCCGACACCGGGGGTCAGCGTCAGGCGCAGCCAGCCAGAGAGTTCGTCACGCTCCATCGCGGGAATCGAAAGCGCAAACGTTCAGCGTGGATTGACCAGGCGGTCGCCCACGCGCACCCCTTCAGTGATTTCCAGAATCAGCCCGTAAGAGACACGGTCAAAGGTGCGAAACACCATCAGCAGGCCGTTGCGCTCATCGGGCAAGCGCAGCGGGTCGCGCGTGGCAACGGTTTTGTCGATGATGCGTGCACCGGCTTTTTGAATCGCCAACACATGGCCGCTTTCCATGCCGTCTTTGCTGCCACGGTTGATCGCCACCACCTGGTTTTGTGCGGCGGTTCTCACGCTGCTGCCGTAGATGGAGACGACGCGTGCGTCCACCGCCGTGGTCGGCGCGCGAGGCGCATAGCTGGTCAACACCCGGTCGGGCTCGGGCAACAAGCGGTCGCCCACGCGGATTTCTTCCTTGATGCCGACGATATCGATGGTGGCGGGCACGATTTCTGTCACAGCTTTGCCGTCTTTGCCGGGGGTTTCCAACAGCGACTCCCCGCGAATCAGCGTGGCCTTGCCCAAGTATTGCGCTTCGTAGCCCAAAATTTCGCCCGATAGCGGGTCTTTCAGCGG
>JANNFW010000456.1:0-11791 GCA_031380235.1 Rhodoferax sp.
CGCGCAACATCTGCAACCCGCACTGAGGTGCCATTGGTCGTGCGGATGACAACTTGAGAGAACTCCTGTGGACGCTGTAAATCGGTGGCTGCCGTCACGTTGAACTCGCGCAGGCGGCTTTCAATCCGCCCCGCAGGCACCTCCAGATTTGAGCGCCGCAGGGCATCTTCAACGTCTTGAATCGTGAGCTTGTAAGAGGCCAGCTTATCGGTGTCGAGCCAGATTCGCATGGAGAAACGGCGTTCACCAAAAATCAGCACGTCAGCCGCACCCGATGCCGTTTGCAGTACGGGCTTGACCAAGGTGTTGGCCATCTCCGAGAGTTGCAAGGCATTGTGCGCATCTGAACTCAGCGCCAGAAAAATCACAGGAAAGGCGTCGGCCTCCACCTTGGCGATGACGGGCTCGTCGATACCTTGAGGAAGTCGTTGGCGAACGCGGGTCACTTTGTCGCGCACATCTGCGGCCGCTGCATCGGCGTTGCGTGTCAGTGCAAACCGAACGGAGATCAGGCTGCGCTCCTGACGGCTGGTGGAGGTGATGACATCGACGCCTTCTATACCCGCCAGCGAATCTTCCAGCACCTTGGTGACCTGGCTCTCCATCACCTCGCTGGATGCACCCGTAAAACTGGTGGTGATGGACACCACCGGCTCGTCAATTTTGGGGTACTCGCGCACGGTCAGCCGATTGAACGACACCGCGCCAATCAGCACGATCAGCAGCGACAGCACGGTGGCGAACACCGGACGGCGAATGAAGGTTTCGGCCAGTTGCATGGTGTTACTGCGGCGCAGCCGGACGGCTGGCGTTGCCCATCGGAGCGGAGGCCGCACCCTGCGCAGGCCTGCTCATTTCAACGACGCGCAGCGGCGTGCCATCTCGCTGCAAACGCTGTTGGCCTGCGAGAACGACCACTTCCCCCTCAGCCACTCCTTCGGTCAATTCCACTTTGCCCTGGCGTCGCACACCCAATTTCACCTCTTGGCGAAGCGATACAAACTGCGTATCCGCAGGCAAACTGGCTTTCACGACCGACGGTACGGCTTCAGGTGCGACAACCTTGATCACAAATTGGCGCCCACCTTGCGGCACGATGGCCTCCTCGGGCAGCACCAACGCGGCTTCATTGATGGAGAAAACGGTGTTCACGCGGGCGAACATACCTGGCCGCAACGGTGCCAAGCTGGGGCCAGCAGCGCCACCGCCACTCCCCGCAGGGCCAGCAGCCCTTGCCTGGCGTGCCGGTAGGCCACTGGGTGCAGCTTGCGCAGAAGGTGCAACTTCGGCGGGGCAACCATTGCTTCCCACCGCGCTGGCCCCAGGTCGTGTCTGCGGTCGCTCACGCGACGGCCCAGCGGCGGCCACGGGTCGCACGGGCGGACGGCTTGATGCGGCTGGAGGGCCACCTTTTGCAGCACCCGGCCCTCCTCGTGGCCCGGCCTCGCGCGAAGGCTCACCCATCGTGTTGGGCAAGACGGCACGCACGCCGACTGAGCGGCCATTGGCATCCAGCAGTGGGTCAATCGCTTCAATCTTTGCTTTGAAGGTACGGCCCGGAAACGCGTCCAGCGTCAACTCGACGGGCTGCTGCAGCCGCAGCTTCCCTTGCAGCCGCTCGGGCAGGCGAAAGTCCACATACATGCTGCCGATGTCTTCCAGATTGACCAGATCGGCACCATCCTTCACGTAGTCGCCCAAGTTGACCACCCGCAAACCCACTGTTCCGTCAAAAGGCGCAACGACCGTCATGCGCGACCAGCGCGCGCAGGCTAGCGAGAGTTGCGCCTGCACCACCTGTAAATTGGCGGCGCTTTCTTCTAGCACGCGTTGGGCGACAAAGCTCTGCGCCACCAACTCCTGGTTGCGCTTGAAATTTGCTTGCGCGATAGACACTTGCGCCAGTGCCTGCTGTATCTCAGCGCGCTGTAAAACATCATCCAGTTGCACCAGCACCTGACCTTTGCGCACGCGCGCGCCGTCTGTAAAGCCCAGCAGTTTGATACGACCAGCAACCTCCGGGCGCACCATCACACTCTGCCGTGAACGCAAACTGCCGACCGCCTGCGCATCGTCTTGCAACGGGGCTTTTTCGACTTTAGCCACTTCCACGCTGGCCGGGCGCGCCGCAGATGCAGGCGTTGCGGGAGCGCCGGCCGCAGAGCCAGCGGGAGAGCCGCCTGTAACGGCCAATCCGGGGACTTCTTGCACAGATTTCGGCTTGGATTGATACCACCAAGCAGCGCCCGAAGCGATGGCGATTCCTGCTACGGCAATGACGGGATAAAGAATTTTGGATGCCATATGGAAACAACTATTTACATATCGTCAATGTACCAGCGTGCACCGGTCTATTTCAACTGTTACTGCATTGCCCCTCAAATCGTGACGTCCAGTTCGTGACGAGTAGGGCAGGCGGTTGATCGGCCCCTTAAAACTCAGCGCCGCCCTAACGCCACCTCAACCCCCCGATTCGCAAGTGCATCGGCCCGCTCATTGCCAGGGTCTCCGGCGTGGCCCTTGACCCACTTCCAGGTGATCTGATGGCCCGACTGCACCACCACCGCATCCAGCTTCTGCCAAAGCTCGACATTTTTGACGGGCTGCTTGGCAGCCGTTCGCCAACCCCTGGCCTTCCAGCCGTGAATCCACTCGGTAATGCCTTTGCGCACGTACTCGCTGTCTAGAAACAAAGTGACTTTGCAGGGTCGCTTCAGGGCAGTAAGAGCCTCAATCACGGCGGTCAGTTCCATCCGATTATTGGTGGTGGCGAGTTCTCCACCAAAAAGCTCTTTTTCGGTATCGCCAGACAGCAGCAACACGCCCCAACCGCCAGGACCCGGGTTGCCCTTGCACGCGCCATCGGTGTAAATGGTGACGGCCTTCATTCCGATAGCAGGTCCAGCATCAATTTCAGTAGCAGCGTTCAATCGATTTCGTCCTCTTGCTTAAGTTTGGTGTTGCCCGTAGATTCAAACAGAGAGCCCGTGACTGTCGCCGGCGCACCCGCGCGGCTTGGCACACTCTTCCAGACCGGAGACACGAGGCGCATGCCGCGCACCCGCTTGACCGCCACCAGAAAGTACACGGCACCAAAAATCGGCCACCAACGCGCACCGACCTTGTCCATCCAACTCAGGCGATTCAGCCACTTGTCACCGCGAACGGCAGATCGATAGCAGCCAAAGCGGCCCACCTCGACTTCAAAACTCAACAGCCGAAGCCAATCGCGCATGCGTCGATAGCCAATGAAGTCACCCGCGTTGGGCATAAAAAGTTCTCCGAAACCCATGCTCTGGTAAAGATGCGCACGCCGCTGACGTAGCCCCCACAGGCTGGCCGGATTGAAGCCAGTGATCACAACGCGCCCCTCTGGCACCAGCACACGCTCGACTTCGCGTAACGCGGCGTGGGGCTCACCATGCAGCTCCAGCGTGTGCGGCAGCACGATTAAATCCAGGCTGTTGGCAGGAAATGGCAGCGCGGCGAAGTCAGTCATCAGCGCGACCCGCTGCCCGTGAAGCGTTGACTGGGCTGTCGCATCCAACCCCGATGAATTGGCCATCCATCGATGGGGCATGCGGTTAGCGTGCAGTGCGTTGAGCTCAGGCACACCCAACTGCAAGGCGTGGTAACCAAACATGTCTGCCACCGTCGCATCCAACTGCGCCTGCTCCCACGCCAGCAGGTAGCGCCCCGGGGGCGTTTGGAACCAATCGTGCAAACCTATAATCCGACCTCTCATGCGCCAGCCATCCATTTTTTCCTTTGCCTTGCCCTCTGCTTTGCCACTTCACTCGCAGTTTCCAACGACGACACGGCCTTCTCGATTCTATCTAGCGCTGTTATTGGTGCTGGCGGGATGCGCTAGCACCCCGCCGGAATTACCCGGTAGAGCCGCCCCATCAACTCCGGCCATTGCGCCTTCACCTGCGTCGTCAGCTCCGATAGCGCCGACAACATCCAGCGCAGCGCCGTCCGGCACAGCACCACCCGCAGCATCAGTTTCGCTTGAGCCCATCTTCCCCACAGGTCCCATGGCACCCATCTCGGCCGCCGAAGCCTCGCGCCAGGGTGTGATGCAACTGGCGGCACCCGCAGACCTGTGGGAACGGATCCGCCGCGGCTTTGCCATGCCGAACTTGACGAGTGAACTGGTGGCTGACCGGGAGCAGTGGTACACCACGCGGCCCGACTATATTTTTCGCATGACGGAGCGCTCACGCAAATACCTGTTTCACATCGTTGAAGAGCTTGAGTTGCGCAACATGCCCTCCGAGCTTGCACTGCTGCCGTTTGTCGAGAGCGCGTTCAACCCGCAAGCCGTGTCCAGCGCCAAAGCAGCTGGGATGTGGCAGTTCATGCCCGCGACGGGCAGGCACTTTGAACTCAAGCAAAACGCGTTTCGTGATGATCGCCGTGATGTGCTGGCGTCCACCCGCGCCGCGCTGGACTACCTGCAAAAACTCCATGCCATGTTTGGTGACTGGCACCTTGCGCTGGCTGCCTATAACTGGGGCGAGGGCAGCGTCGGCCGCGCCATCGCGAAGAACAAAAGAGAAAACTTGGGCACCGGCTACCTGGACCTGAGCATGCCCAACGAGACGCGCTATTACGTGCCAAAGTTGCAAGCGGTCAAGAACATCGTCGCCACACCGCAGACCTTCAAGTCAAGCTTGCCGCTGATCGAGAATCACCCGTTTTTTCAGACCGTCACCATCACACGCGATATCGATGTGGCGGTTGCCGCCAAACTGGCGGAGGTGTCGGTGGACGACTTCAAGGCGCTCAATCCATCCGTCAACCGCCCGGTGATCCTCGCGGCGGGTATTCCGCAAATTTTGCTGCCGTGGGATCAAGCGGCGATATTTCAGCGCAACCTCAGCAACAGCAATGGCACTCAGCTGGCCAGCTGGACGGTGTGGGTCGCACCATCAACCATGCGAACCGCCGACGCCGCCAAAAAAGCGGGTATGACCGAGAGCGAATTGCGCGATGCCAACAACATCCCGCCGCGCGTCATGATTCAGGCAGGCTCTGCATTGCTGGTTCCGCGCGGGAATCGCATCGAGCGCGACGTGACGGTGCAAGTCGCCGACAACGGCCAGATCGCCCTGTCACCCGAAGTTATTTTGCGACGCAATGTGATCCGGGCGGGTAAAAATGAAACCGTGGCGAGCGTGGCGAATCGTTATGGCGTTTCACCGTCCAGTGTGGCGCAGTGGAATAAAACCTCGGTGGGCAGTGCATTCAAAATGGGCCAGCAAATCGTGCTGCAACTGCCCTCCAGCTCAAAGTCAACAGCCCGTTCGGCAACGCGATCCAAAGTTGCGCCTGCAAGCCGCGCCAAGCGCGCAACAAACAAAAAGATCAAGCGCTGATTCAGGCATTCGACTTCGATCTGACATCGAAACGCTCAGTTTACCACAATTGTAGTAAAACTAGCCAATTTTGAGTGCTTTTTAGTCGCTTCCGATGGCTTTTTACGCGATTGTGATTATTTTGAGCCTCTAGCTCTCGAATAATATACATAGTTTGCTATATTTAATGTAGCAACCTAGCGTTTACGTCAAGCCTTGAATTTCTCTTTCGCCTTGCGTGCAAACTCATTGGTGTAGGTTCTGCCCAGAGCGATTCTGTCTGCCTTCAGTGCGGGCTCAACGCTCATGAGCGCGCGCAGTGCGGTTTTGGTGCCCTCTTCTGGCATCAGCCCATCAATGGCGATAGCCTCATGCACCTTGTTGAAGGATGCGAGGTACAAGCCGCGGTCCCCCAGCAAATAGGATTCGGGTACGGTCTTCAGAATATCACCCGGCCCGGCTGTTTGCAGCCATTTGAGACTGTGCACAATCGCGTTGGTCAAGGCCTGCGCGGTGTTTGGGTTTTTCTTCAAGAATTCAGTCGGCGCGTAGAGGCAACCCGCTGGCATGGCACCGCCAAAAACCTCGGCTGTGCCATTGAGCGTGCGGGTGTCGCAAATGATGCGCACATCGCCCTTTTGCTCCAACATGGTCATCACGGGGTCGATATTGCTCAGCGCATCGATCTGGCCCGAACGCATCGCCGTCAATGCAGAGCCTGCCGTGCCCACGCCCACAAAACTCACGTCTTCCGCTTTGATGCCGGCGCGTCCGAGCAGCAGGTTCACAATCATGTTGGTGGACGAACCTGGCGCACTGACCCCAATTTTCTTGGCCCGCAAGTCGGTCAAATTTTTGTAGCCTGGCATGGTTTTGGTGGACACCCCCATGGCGATGGCAGGCGCGCGCCCAAACAACACAAAGGCCTGGAAGAACTGGTTTCTACTTTGCAGACTGATGGTGTGCTCGTAGGCCCCGCTGACCACATCTGCGGAGCCTGCCTGAACCGCCTGTAACGCGGTTATGCCCCCGGCGAAGTCGATGATCTCCACGTCCAGGCCCTCAGTCCTGAAATAACCCAACTGGTCGGCAATCGTCAATGGCAGATGGTAGAACGAGGCCTTGCCGCCCACTGCAATGCTCACTTTGGATTTTTCGAGCTTGGGTTGGGCCACAAGCAAGGGCGCGGCGATGGATGCGGCCCCCATCAAGATCATCGAACCCCACTGGCGGCGGCTCACGCCACTGCCAGTCTGCCAAACGGCAACGGGCTCAGCAGGTTCAACAGGGTGATCTCGACAGCTCATGCACTCTCCACTTGATGCGTTTTTTTTATTGACTCCATTTTCATTTCAATCGGAGAGTAGGCGCACCGACGAAGACAGTGCACTTGCACGGCTAGAAGGTGCAACACCCTACCCGATTGAAATGGAATTGGAAGCTTCTCAAGCTTAGCAAAGCGTGTGCCACACGACATCGGGGACATCCCGCGCGGGTTACCACTGACTTTTAGAGGGTCAACATGTCACAAAACGTTAACCAAAACTTGCGTGATCGCGCTAACAAAGATGCTAACGAAGACGTTACCGCCGATCCACCAGCGCATGCGCGATCGTGCCCAAGTCGACATACTCCAGCTCGCTGCCCACGGGTACACCACGCGCCAGGCGCGTCAATTTCATGCCGCGCGCTTTGAGGGTTTCTGAAATAACGTGTGCCGTCACCTCGCCCTCGGCGGTGAAGTTGGTGGCCAAAATCACCTCTTGAACGATACCGTCGGTCGCGCGTGCAAACAGCTTTTCAAGCCCAATGTCTTTAGGCCCAATGCCGTCCAGCGGGCTCAAGCGGCCCATCAACACAAAGTACACGCCGCGAAACGCGCCTGTGCGCTCCACCGCAGACTGATCCGCTGGGGTTTCGACCACGCACAGCTTGGTGCGATCCCGTTTGACATCTAGACAGGTCGCGCACACTTCAGCTTCCGTGAAGGTATGGCACAGTGAGCAATGCCGCACCGTATCGACGGCCTGCGACAGTGCAACCGACAGCCCCTGCGCCGCAGGGCGGTCATGTTGAAGCAGATGAAACGCCATGCGGGTGGCCGACTTCACACCGACGCCGGGCAAGCGGCGCAGTGCTTGGATCAGCACGTCCAGCGAGTTCGCGTCAGCCATGTATGAGCGCCTGCGTGAATATCTGCTTTAGAAGGGAAACTTCATACCCCCAGGAAGGCCGGGCATTCCCGCCGTGAGCTTGCCCATCTTCTCCTGCGAGGTCTCTTCCGCCTTGCGCACTGCGGCATTGAACGCAGCGGCCACCAGATCTTCGAGCATGTCTTTGTCATCGGCCAGCAGGCTGGGGTCAATGGTGACGCGCCGCACGTCGTGCTTGCAGGTCATGACGACTTTGACCAGGCCCGCGCCCGACTCACCGGTGACCTCAACATTGCCCAGTTCGTCCTGGGCTTTCTTCATGTTGTCCTGCATCGCCTGGGCTTGCTTCATCAAGCCGGCCAGCTGTCCTTTGTTAAACATATTCGATTCCTTGTCGTTGATTAAAAAATTCAGGTGCCCGCATGGGGTTCAACGGATTTCACGTTGCCAGGCACGATTTTCGCCCCAAAGTCGCGCATCATGCTTTGCACGAACGGGCTCTCCAGAATGATTTTCTCGGCTGCCTGTTGGCGCTGCGCTTGCGCGAATGCATTGCGCTTGGCAGGGCTGTCTGACACACGGCCCACCTCTATCACCAACTTCATATTGTGGCCGATGGCCTGCAAAGCCGCCTGCAGCCGATCACGGGTGTTGGCCTGGTTCAGAGACTCTCGCTCGACCCGCAAAATCCATTGATCCGTATCCTGCGCCACCAGTTGCGACTGCAAGGCCAGCTCACGCACCAGCGCGGCAATGGCCTCTTGCGCAATCAACTGCTGCACGAGGGGGTGCCACAGATCGCCTTCGGGGGTCGGGATCAAATGCGCACTGCTGGCTTGATTGACCAAACCCTCCTGGCGTGAATCCGACTGATACCGCACCGGTAGGGGAACCCCTTGTGCAGCAGTGTCTTTGGCCCTAAGTGGAGCATCAAGTGGCGCATGAACCTGCTCGGGCTGATCGACCACGTGAAGCCTCTGCCCTGCGTGTGGCGAACTGATGGCTTTTGGCGTGAGGTCTGAGGCTAGCTGTCGCGCAGGCGCTGGCGCAGCTACTGGCGCGGGTGCAACGGCCTCAGCCGGTTTCAGAGTTTTTTTTTCCGCAGACGCGGATGAAAGTTCTTTGGACGGCGCACTCACCGAATTATTCATGGGCTTGAACGCCAGCAGCCGCAGCAGCACCATCGTCAACGCCGCATATTCATCCGGGGCCAAGCCCAACTCTGCGCGGCCATGCAGGCACAGGCTATACAGCAACTGGGTCTCATCAGCGGGCATCGCGGCGGCCAGGCGGGCGATGTCGGCGGCATCGGGGTCGCTGTCGGCGGCCTGATCCGGCACCGCTTGCAACACGGCCATGCGTTGCAGCATCGAGGCCATCTCTTCCAGTGTGGACGCGGCGCTGATACCGTTCACGCGCAGCGCCTCGCAGGTTTCCACCACGGTTTTGCCGTCACCCTTCGCCAGCGCGCCAATCAAGCGAAACACATAGCTGCGATCGCCACTGCCGAGCATTTGGCGCACGGTAGTCACTTCAATCTGGCCGTTGCCAAAGGCGATGGATTGATCGGTGAGCGACAACGCATCGCGCATCGACCCGCGCGCCGCACGTGCGAGCAGCCGCAATGCGGTCGGCTCGGCGACAATATTCTCCTGCGCCAGCACGTGCACCAGGTGCTCCAGAATTGTCTCGGGTGCCATCGGCCGCAGATTGAATTGCAGACAACGTGACAGCACCGTCACCGGCACTTTTTGCGGATCGGTCGTGGCCAGCACAAATTTCAAATATTCAGGCGGCTCTTCCAGTGTCTTGAGCATCGCGTTGAACGCATGCCCCGTAAGCATGTGCACCTCGTCGATCATGAAGACCTTGAAGCGGCCTTGCACCGGTTTGTAAACCGCCTGCTCCAGCAGCGCCTGCACTTCGTCCACCCCGCGGTTGGAAGCAGCATCCAGCTCGGTGTAATCGACGAAACGGCCAGTGTCGATATCGGTGCAGGCTTGGCACACGCCACACGGTGTCGCGGTAATGCCGCCCTGCCCGTCTACGCCCTGGCAGTTGAGCGATTTGGCCAGAATGCGCGATACCGTCGTCTTGCCCACTCCGCGCGTGCCGGTAAACAGGTAAGCATGATGCAAACGCTGGGTTTGCAGCGCGTTGGACAGCGCCCGCACCACATGCTCCTGCCCCACCATCTCCGAGAAGTTCCGGGGGCGGTATTTGCGGGCCAGCACGAGGTAAGACATGCGGAGATTCTACGGTGCACTTTTGCAGATTAAGGAGGAACGAAATCAACCAAACGAAGAGGCAATTTTTCGCAGGGCCGCCCCAAGAAAAATTAGCCCCCTCGGGGGGCAGAGAGCTACACGCAGTGAGCGAACGTGGGGGTACAATATCTAGGACGGGCCTTCCCGCATGGTGAAGTGGCCAACCGAGTCAGGTGGGGAACCAAGCAGCTCTAACTGTGGAGCCAGTGCCGGGGTCAAGGCTCGTCAACCCCCTTCTTTTAAGCAGCTCTTGCGCTGCCTTTGTGCTGCTTTTGCGGTCAACGCGCGAAAAATCGATACGCGCCGACCAGCAACACCCCAATTGCTGCCAAAAACACCAGTTTGATCACCGGGCTGGCTTGACGCGATTCGGGCTTGTCGCGGGCAACGCGCTCAGAGCCCCGCCCGTAGCCACTCTCGGGGCCCAGGATTGAGGGCATTGTTGTATCGCGTTCCATTTGACGTCCAGCCGCTTAAGGCTTCACTGTTTTAATGGCCCAATTTTAGAAGCCGCACGCGCCAAACCGTTAAGGGGGTAGCTCTAGTTACTTGAATCGGCCCTGAAACGACGTGTGTAACCAACAGTTACAGTATGCGATTCCCAATGAGTTCAGTTCTGCGCACGGTCAATGAAGTATTTGGGACCCAGATAGCCATTCGCATCGATGGCGTGGCCCAGCTGGCCTGCGGCCTGCACCACCTCATCGGCCCAAGTGACTCGCTTGCGTGCGTCGCCTGCCGTGACCAACAGCACCACAGCGTCCTGTGTGCCCGAATTGCGGTAGCTGCGCCAGCAGTCGGCGGGCATCGCAAAACTGTCCCAGCCGCAAGGCTGACCTTTCGCCACGATGCCGACGATACTGACGATACCGACATTTTCGCCTTCAACGTTGATCGTCAACTCTCCCTGGTACACCACCAGCGCCTGCTTTTGCGCCAACTGGTGGCGTGACAGGCTACCGCCGGGTGGCAGCTTGAGCCATTCGATGGAGAAACCGTGCGAGTTAACCACGCTGGCCTGCTGATTGCGGTCTTCGCTCATGCCCAGCCCGATCACGGGTGCAAGTTGTGCGCCGCAGCCGGGCAAAGCGGCATCCAAGCTCGCGTTGGCTGACCAATCCAGGTCAGCAAACCGCACCACGCGTTTTCTCATTTCTTGGGGCGACCAGACGCGCAGTGCGGCGATCTCCTGCTCGGTCATCGGCTGTAGCGGCTTCATGTCAGGCATCCATTGCTGGCCGGCATTTTGATCGACGATTTGGTAGCCATCCGTCAATTGCACGCCGTTTTGTCGCGCCAGTTCCAGCGTGCTCGGCCCCCACAAAATACCGCCTGTGGCATCGCGTCCGAGCGCGGTGAACATGAAGCCGTCGTCCACGCCCACGTTTTTAAAGCCCCGGTAAATCCAAGTGGGCACGGTGAGAATGTCGCCCTCGCCGATCTCGGCGGTTTGATGATCGGGGTTAAAGCCCCAGTGCATCTCCCAATTGCCGCGTGTGCAAATGAACACCTCGGCCGTGAAATGCATGTGCGGCGGATTGCGTTTGCCATGCGGCATGGCGATGCCACCCAATTGAAAGCCATGCTTCTCGCGCAGGCTGACGGGCTGCTTCGGGCTTTGTGACACGCCCGCACCAATCAGCGCGTAGTTGTATTTAGGCGCACATTCGGGGATGCAATAGTCAATGAACGCTTCAGTGGAATACTGCAAACTGCTGAACGGAATAAGGCGCGCCTTGATTTGCTCGTCAGTCAAAGTCTCTGTCAAAGTTTCGGTCAATATCGATGCTCCAAACCAAAAATTATTAACCTGTGGGTTAATTTTAACTCAAAATCAGCTAAAAATGGCCGTTTTATAAATAAAATACGCCTCTAGCTCTCTACAGGGACTTCCCGGTCTGTCAAGCAGGTATTGGGTATTTTTGCATTCGGTATTCCTCCTTGATAAACGGTATTGGTATTACTGCAACGACGCGGACAGAAGCTGCCGAGAAACGAGGAACAGACTGCA
>JANNFW010000464.1:0-2755 GCA_031380235.1 Rhodoferax sp.
GACCTGGCTGGCGTGGAGGCCGAGTTTGGCGTGCCTGCGCGTTTGATGGTCGACTATCAAACCCTGGTGGGTGATGTGGTCGACAACGTGCCGGGTGTCGAGAAGGTTGGTCCAAAAACCGCGGCCAAGTGGCTCCAGCAATACGGCTCTCTGGAAGCCGTGGTGGCCGATGCCAACAACATCGGTGGCGTGGTGGGCGAGAACCTGCGTAAAGCACTTGGCTGGCTGCCTACCGCGCGGCAACTGTTGACCGTTAAAACCGATTGCGATCTGAACGGCTACTGCGAAGGCCTGCCGTCGCTGGATGCCGTCGCCGTTGGCACTCAGGATGCCCCGGCACTGAAGGCATTTTATGAAAAGTACGGCTTCAAGGGCTTGGCCAAGAGCCTGGGTGCTGCGATGGACGGTGAGCTCGCCTCGCAAGCAAAACCGAGCACCAAGACCCCATCAGCGCCGGGCTTGTTTGACGAGACGGAAGCGCCCGCAGAGCCCACCGCACCCGCCAGCAGCCGTGCGGGCGAGCACAGTTACGACACGGTGATGACATGGGACAGCTTCGACACCTGGTTGGCCAAAATCGAAGCTGCGGGATTGGTGGCGGTTGATACCGAGGCGACCTCCATCGACGAGATGCGCGCCGAGATCGTGGGTATCAGCTTCAGCGTCAAGCCCGGCGAGGCCGCTTACATCCCGCTCACGCACGACTACCCTGGCGCGCCCGCGCAGTTGCCGCGCGACGAGGTTTTGGCCAAGCTCAAACCGTGGCTGGAAAACCCGGCGAGAAAGAAGTTGGGTCAGCACTTCAAATACGACCGCCACGTCTTCGCCAACCACGGCATCGAGGTGCAAGGCTACGCGCACGACACCATGCTGCAAAGCTACGTGCTGGAGGTGCACAAACCGCATGGCCTCTCCAGCCTGGCACTGCGCCACGTGGGGCGAACCGGCATCAGCTTTGAAGACCTGTGCGGCAAGGGCGCGCACCAGATCACCTTCAACCAGGTCGATATTGCCAAGGCGGCTGAATACTCGTGTGAAGACTCCGACCAGACGCTGGATGTGCATCTGGCGCTGTGGCCGCAATTGCAAGCTCTGCCGAAGCTACTATCGGTTTACGAGCTTGAAATTGCCAGCAGCGAGGCGCTGTACCGCATTGAGCGCAACGGTGTGTTGATCGACGCACCGATGTTGGCGGCGCAAAGCCATGAGCTGGGCCAGCGGATGATGCAACTCGAAGTGGAGGCGCACGCGCTGGCGGGGCAGCCGTTCAACTTGAGTTCTCCCAAGCAGATTGGGGACATCTTTTTCACCAAACTCGGCCTGCCCATTGTCAAGAAAACCGCGACGGGTGCACCGAGCACGGACGAAGAAGTGCTGGAAAAGCTGGCAGAAGACTTCCCACTGCCCGCCAAAATTCTGGAGCACCGGGGCCTGGCCAAGCTCAAGGGCACGTACACCGACAAGCTGGCGCAGCTCGCGCTGCCGCGCACAGGCCGCGTACACACCCACTACGCGCAAGCCGTGGCGGTAACGGGCCGCTTGAGCAGCAACGACCCCAATCTGCAAAACATCCCCATCCGCACGGCAGAGGGCAGGCGCGTGCGCGAAGCGTTTGTGGCGGCACCGGGCTGCGTGATTGCCAGTGCCGATTACAGCCAGATCGAGCTGCGCATCATGGCCCACATCAGTGGCGATGAGTCGTTGCTCAAAGCCTTTCACGCCGGGCTGGACGTACACCGCGCCACTGCCAGCGAGGTGTTTGGCGTGCCGGTCGATCAGGTCAGCAGTGAGCAGCGCCGCTATGCCAAAACCATCAACTTCGGTTTGATCTACGGCATGAGCGCCTATGGCCTGGCGCGGGCCTTGAGCATCGACAACACTGCCGCGAAAAACTTTGTCGAAAAATACTTCGCCCGCTACCCCGGCGTGAAGCAGTATATGGATGAAACCCGTTTAAGCGCCAAATCCAAAGGCTACGTTGAAACCGTACTGGGGCGGCGGCTGTACTTTGCAGGCATCTTGAATGCGAAGGGTGCCCAGTTGGCGGGGCTGGAGCGCGCCGCCATCAACGCGCCGATGCAGGGCACAGCGGCAGACCTGATCAAGCTGGCCATGGTGAAGGTTCAAAACACGCTGGACGCCGAACACCGCGCCACCAAAATGATCATGCAAGTGCACGACGAGCTGGTGTTTGAAGTGCCGCAGTCCGAGGTGGAGTGGGTAAAAACCGAGATCCCGCGGCTGATGGCGGGTGTGGCCGAATTGAAGGTGCCACTGCTGGCCGAGGTGGGCGTGGGGCCGAATTGGGACAAGGCTCATTGATCGAGCGCATTGAAATCCAATCAGCGGGCCCAAAGTCCCGTTGCTATTTTAATTATAGCTGTTTGTGCATGTTATACGAGAGCTAGATGCTCATTTGACTCATTAAATCGGGTTTTTTGCAGGTTTGATGCGTAAAATTAACCTCCAGGTTCATTTTCGATGAAATTTGTCTATTTCCGTCACAGTCTTGATGACGTGTTGAGCGGCTGGCGTCGTGTAACTCAGCCCAGCGTCATGAGATTTGCCGCTTTGACCGTCTAGGCGCACGCCCAAATTCGCCTCGCGCTTCCTGAAACCTAGGGATGTAGCATGCCCAGGTGAGCATCAGCAGCAACAACAGAAATCGCGGCGAGTCGATGAGCGTGTCAAATACCGCGACCACCAAAAAACTGCCCAATGCGGCGACAGCCGCCGCCGAATAAGCATCGCCTTT
>JANNFW010000486.1:0-5641 GCA_031380235.1 Rhodoferax sp.
GAAATGATGGCCAGCATGGCCGGCGTGCAAATGACCAATGTGCCGTACAAGAGCGGCCCCGCCGCGATGACCGATCTGATCGGCGGCCAGGTGATGATGTTCAGCGCCGACTTCGCCGTCACCCTGCCCCAGGTCAAAGGCGGCAAAATTCGCGGCCTCGCCGTCACGTCCACCAAGCGCTCCGCCGCCATCCCCGAGCTGCCCACCGTCAACGAAGCCCTCGGTCTGAAAGACTACGAACTGATCGCCTACTTCGCTGTCTTCGCCCCCGCAGGCACCCCGCCCGAGATGGTCACCAAGCTGAACCAAGCCATCAACGCCGCCGCACAAAGCAAAGACATTCAAGACAAATTCGCCGGAATCGGCTTTGCCGTCGACCCCGGCACCCCCGAGCAGCTAGCCCAACGCAGCCGCCTGGAAACCGCCAAGTGGGCGAAGGCGATTCGAGAGGCGAAGATTGAGGCGCAGTGAGGTGAAGGACGGACTTCACCTGAACCCAAGCGGCAGGATCAGCGAATCACATCCGCCCCGACAGGCGGTTTGAATTGGAACGTGCCAGCCTCCAATGGCATGTTGGCGGTGAAGGCGGTGAAGCTCATGCGCGATTTTTGGCCGAAGCTGTCGAGAATCTCCAGTACCGCGAGTACGCCTGCGCGAAAGCCGATGCGCACGGATTGCACTTGGTTGTCCTTGCTTTTCGGCGTGGCGTTGACCCATTCAATGCCATCTTTCAGGCCGTCTTTTTCGGGCTCTGCCGCTAGGGTGAAATCGGCCTGCAGCGCCTTCAAATCGGACGCTGATGCAATCAGCGCGGCGGGCGTAGAGTTCAGCACTTGCGCTTGCTTGCGCGCGGTCACCTGGTTCAAATCAAAGTCATACAGCCACAGGGTTTGGCCGTCCGCGACGATCGTTTGCTCAAACGGCTTCTTGTAGACGAACTTGAACTGGCCAGGGCGTGAAAACTCGAACGTGCCGGTGGAGGTTTTAATGCGCGGCGCTTGCCCATCGCGCGACGGCGGTGTGACGACCTGGGTGAAGTCGGCGCGACCGGTTTTCACCGATTTGACGAATGATTCAAGACTCTCCATGCCTCCAGCTCTGGAATTCAATGCGAATGCAGCTATAACTACAAGAGCAAATAGATTTTTGACCATCATACTTCTGCCCGTGCTGGCACGAGAATGTCACGCTGCCCACTGGTGCTCATGCTGCTGACAAGGCCGGCTTTCTCCATGTCTTCCACCAGCCGCGCGGCGCGGTTGTAGCCGATCTTAAGATGCCGTTGGACGAGTGAAATACTGGCCTTGCGATTCTTGAGAACGACTTCGACCGCTTGGTCGTACATCGGATCTTTTTCACCGCCACCACCACCGGTGCCTGAACCGTCACCGAGCAGATCGTCTTCACCATCCACCGTACCGCCTTCCAGCACGCCTTCGATGTAGTTCGGCTCACCTTGGCTTTTGAGGTAAGCCACCACGCGGTGCACTTCCTCATCGCTCACAAATGCGCCATGCACACGGATGGGCAAGCCAGTGCCGCTGGGCATGTAGAGCATGTCGCCCATGCCCAACAACGCCTCGGCACCCATTTGATCCAGGATAGTGCGGCTGTCGATTTTGCTGCTGACCTGGAAGGCAATACGGGTGGGGATGTTGGCTTTGATCAGGCCCGTGATCACGTCCACGCTGGGTCGTTGCGTTGCGAGGATCAAGTGAATGCCCGCCGCGCGCGCCTTTTGCGCCAGGCGGGCGATCAGCTCCTCAATCTTTTTGCCGACGACCATCATCAAGTCGGCCAGCTCGTCAATCACTACCACGATGTGCGGCAGGCGTTCAAGCGGTTCTGGCGACTCGGGTGTGAGGCTAAAAGGGTTGTAGACAAACTCACCGCGCGTTTTCGCGTCGTCAATCTTGACGTTGTAACCCGCCAAGTTACGCACGCCCATCTTGCTCAGCAATTTGTAGCGGCGCTCCATCTCGGCAACGCACCAAGTCAGGCCGTGCGCGGCTTGGCGCATATCCGTCACCACGGGGGCCAGCAGGTGCGGGATGCCTTCGTAGACGGACATCTCCAGCATCTTGGGGTCAATCATCAGCAGGCGCACGTCGCGCGCCTCGGCTTTGTAAAGCAGGCTCAAAATCATCGCGTTGATGCCCACCGACTTGCCCGAGCCCGTCGTGCCTGCCACCAGCACGTGCGGCATCTTGGCCAAGTCGGCCACGATCGGGTTGCCGATGATGTCTTTGCCCAGGCCCATGGTGAGCAGCGACTTGCCGTCGTTGTAAATCTGTGAGCCCAATATTTCAGACAGCTTGATCGATTGCCGCTTCGCATTGGGCAGCTCCAGCGCCATGTAGTTTTTGCCGGGGATGGTCTCGACCACGCGGATTGACACCAGGCTTAACGAGCGTGCCAAATCCTTCGCCAAACCCACAATCTGCGAGCCTTTAACACCCGTGGCGGGCTCAATTTCATAGCGCGTGATGACCGGGCCAGGCTGGGCTAGAACCACACGAACGTCGACACCGAAGTCTTTCAACTTCTTCTCGATCATGCGGCTGGTCATCTCCAGCGTCTCTGGTGCGACGGTTTCCTGGCGCACCTGCGCGCCATCGAGCAAATCGACCTGGGGCAGCTTGCTGTCAGGCATCTCGCTGAACAGCGGCTTCTGCCGCTCTTTGGCGACGCGCTCACTCTTGGGCAGATTGACCATCACGGGCTCGATCAACAACGGCTCTGGGTGGTGCAGCGCGATGTCTTCACGCGCCTCGATCACCACCTCTTCGCGCTGGCGGGCGGCCTGCTGGCCCATCACCAGATCTTGCGCAATTTCGCGCTTCTCGCGGCGCGACTCGACGCGGGCATGGAGCCAGGCACCAATGCGCTCGGCCACATGCGCCCACGAGAAGCGAAATACCAGCGCAGAGCCGACCAGGCCCATCGAAATCGCGACCAAGCCTGAGCCGGTAAAGCCCAACCACTTGATACCCGCTGGGCCGACCAAAAAGCCCAAAGCACCGCCCGCATGACCCGGCAGAAAATTCTCCACACGGTAAAGACGCGACCATTCCAGTGCCGTGCTGGCGCACAGCAACATCGCAAGCCCTATCCAGAACACCGCCGAACCGCGCGAGCGTTGGTGTGTGACCAGAGGTCCTTGGGCACTTTCAGCAAGCGACTGTGGAAGTGACTGTTTGGGAGTCTCAACGCGCGCGGAGGATTGCCCCCGCAGCCAGCGCGCCAGGCCCGCCAGCCACGCGCTCACACCCGCCGCAAAACACCACCACACCGAAAATCCGAACAGAAAGTAGCTGATATCTGCAAGCCAAGCCCCCAGCTTGCCGGCGCGGTTGATGACAGTGCCGCTGGCCGCACCCGAGGTCGTCCAAGCGGAGTCCTGCACGGAGTAAGTTACCAATGCCAGCAGCCACAGCGCCAGCAGCACAAAGCCCGCGACCAGCCCCAGTTCAGTGGCAAGCCGCCCCATGCCAATGCGCACGGGAGAAGGGTTGTCTCGGGTGGAGTTCAGTGTGTTCAGAGAATAGGTCATCAATAGCTAAAGTAGAGCCTGTGCAAGTCACAACAGCTTAACAAGCAACTCGCAAGAAGATTAACGCGCCACCTTACGTCGCTCGTTGACAAGCACCGAACCGTCTACGCGGGTTTCAATAAAGCCCTGCTCTTCAAAGTCCTTCATGACGCGACTGACCATCTCACGCGAGGCACCGACCATTTTGGCAATGTCCTGACGGGAGATTTTGTCGCGGATGATGCGGATGTTGTCGGGCCCCGGCACGGGCACGCCGTTGTCCAACAGTACGTTGGCCACACGGCCGTACACACCCAACAGCGCCAGCGACTCGATCTTGCGGTCTGCACTGCGCAGTCGCTGAACCAAGCCCTTCATCACTGCCGACACCGTGGAGGGGTTCTCCAGCAGGCAGCGTGTAAATTCGCTGCCCGCCAGCACCAGAGCATCGGTCTGCACTTCGGCCTCGACGTTGGCGGAGTGAGGCTCCTGATCAATCAGGCTCATCTCGCCAATGTAGTCGCCAGGGTGCAGCGTAGCCAAGATCACTTCGCGCGCCTTCGCATCGGTCACCACGACGCGCGCACGCCCTGCGAGCATGATGAACAGCGCATCTTGCTTCTTGCCCTGCTCCACAATCAACTCGCCGCGCCTGAAACGACGCTTCTCCACCGCATTCGCCAGCGACTCGGCCTGCGCAGGCGCCAGCATGGCGAACAGCGGCACGCGGCGGATCAGGTCTAGATTGGTCAACATCGACATCTGAAATTCCTTTCAACGTGATCAGCGGGAAACGTTTGCGCCTATCCGCGCAACACGTCCAGGAGATCGTTTTTATAATCGTCTTGTCTCCGAATCAGGCCACAACGTTCAAACCTTGTGGAAACCCTGATTCGACCCAAACTGTACACGGGCTTTGCCATAAAAACGTAAGCCAGCCTTCACACTTCAAAAAGGTCTCCCGAATGTCCCCCGTCACTTCCTCCACAAGACACATCAAAGTCCTGATTCTCGGCTCTGGGCCCGCAGGTTACTCCGCCGCTGTTTACGCGGCGCGCGCCAACTTGAATCCGGTGCTGATCACCGGCATGGCCCAGGGCGGCCAACTCATGACCACCACCGATGTCGACAACTGGCCCGCCGACGTTCACGGCGTACAAGGCCCCGAGTTAATGCAGCGCTTTTTGGAGCACGCGCAGCGCTTTAACACTGAAATCATTTTTGACCACATTAACGCGGTCGACTTCAGCAAACGGCCTTTCACGCTCAAAGGCGATACCGACCAATACACCTGCGATTCGCTCATCATCGCCACGGGCGCATCGGCCAAATACCTGGGTCTGCCGTCTGAGACCGCTTTCATGGGCCGAGGCGTGTCCGGCTGCGCCACCTGCGACGGTTTTTTCTACCGCAACGAGATTTGCTGCGTGGTCGGTGGTGGCAACACCGCCGTGGAAGAGGCGCTGTACCTCTCCAACATCGCCAGCACCGTCTATCTGGTGCACCGGCGCGACAAGTTCAAGGCTGAGGCGATTTTGGTCGACAAGTTGATGGAGAAGGTCAAGGCGGGCAAGATCGTCCTCAAAACCTTCAAAACGCTGGACGAAGTGCTGGGTGACTCCACCGGCGTGACGGGCATTCGCCTCAAAAGCACGGCGGACGGCTCGACTGAAGACATCACCCTCAAAGGCTGCTTCATCGCCATCGGCCACGCGCCCAACACCGAGATTTTCAACGGCCAATTGGAGATGGTAGGTGGCTACATCGTGACCCAATCCGGCCTGAAAGGCTTTGCCACTATGACCAGCGTACCGGGTGTGTTTGCGGCGGGTGACGTGCAGGACCACATTTACCGCCAAGCCATAACCAGCGCTGGCACGGGCTGCATGGCAGCGTTGGATGCGCAAAGGTATTTGGAGCAAGGCTGAGCAGAACCTTTGATTGGCGCCGACAAAAGTTATATAATCTAAGGCTTTGCTGCAAACAGCGAGCTGGGTTACCGCCACCCTTCAATTGGCGAGGTGAGGTTGTAGTGTTCATCAAGAGTGCTGCAACTGTTTAAAGTATCGGAGTGTCCTCATGGCACGCGTATGTGAAGTCACGGGCAAA
>JANNFW010000571.1:0-2009 GCA_031380235.1 Rhodoferax sp.
CGCAGATATTTTCGTCGTGCGCCACAGCGAATCCGGCGCTCCGTATTTGATCGCGCAGCATGTCGCTCCGCACGTGCATGTGGTGAATGCGGGCGATGGTCGCCATGCCCACCCCACGCAGGGCCTGCTGGACATGTTCACCATCCGGCATTACAAAAAAGACTTCAGTAACCTCACCGTGGCCATCGTGGGCGACGTGCTGCACTCGCGCGTGGCACGCTCAGACATTCACGCGCTGACGACGCTGGGCTGCGCCGAAGTGCGCGTGGTTGGCCCTAAAACTTTGGTGCCCGCCGACATGGCGCAAATGGGCGTGCGGGTCTGCCACACGCTCGAAGAGGGCATCAAAGGCTGCGACGTCATCATCATGCTGCGCCTGCAAAACGAGCGCATGAGTGGCGCGCTCTTGCCTTCGAGCCAGGAGTTTTTCAAAACCTATGGCTTGACCCCCGAGAAGCTGTTGTTGGCCAAGCCCGACTGCATCGTGATGCACCCAGGGCCGATCAACCGGGGCGTGGAGATTGACTCCGCCGTGGTGGACGGCGCACAAAGCGTAATCCTGCCGCAAGTCACTTACGGCATCGCCGTACGCATGGCAGTGATGAGCATCGTGGCGGGGAATGAAACATGAATGTCTTGATCGAGGGTGGCCGCGTCATCGACCCCGTCAGCGGTTTTGATCAGACTGCGGACGTCGCGATTTCTCGCGGCTTGATCGTCGCGTTCAACGCCATTCCCAGCGATTTCAAAGCCGATCAAACCATCAACGCCAGCGGTTGCGTCGTCGCACCGGGCCTGGTGGACTTGGCCGTGCGCCTGCGCGAGCCCGGCCATGAGCACGCGGGCATGCTGGCCAGCGAGTTGGCGGCGGCCGCCGCAGGTGGCGTGACCAGCGTGGTCTGCCCGCCGGACACCGACCCCGTGTTGGACGAGCCCGGCCTGGTCGAGATGCTGCGCTATCGCGCGGAACGCCTGCAAACCTCCCGCGTCTTTCCGCTGGGTGCGTTGACCCGCAATCTGGCTGGCGAAATTCTGACGGAGATGCGGGCGTTGACCGACGCCGGCTGCGTCGCGTTCAGTCAGGCGGAGGTGCCCCTGTCCAACACGCTGGTTCTCCTACGCGCGCTGCAATACGCCAGCACCATGGGCTACGCCGTGTGGCTGCGTCCGCAAGACATGCACTTGGGCCAAGGCGTTGCCGCCAGCGGGCCGGTAGCCACGCGCATGGGCTTGGCAGGTGTGCCGGTGGCGGCGGAAACGATTGCGCTGTACACGATTTTTGAGCTGGTGCGCGCCACCCAAGCGCGCGTTCACCTGTGCCGCATCAGCAGCGCGGCGGGCGTGGCCCTGGTGCGCGAGGCGAAGGCGCAGGGCCTGCCGGTCACGTGCGATGTCAGCATCAACTCGCTGCACTTGATTGATGTGGACATGGGATTTTTTGACAGCCGCATGCGATTGAACCCGCCCCTGCGCCAAGCGCGCGACCGCGATGCCCTGCGCGCGGGGCTGGCCGATGGCACGATTGACGCACTGGTGTCTGATCACACGCCCGTCGATGAAGATGCCAAAGCCCTGCCTTTCGCCGAGAGCGAGCCGGGTGCCACCGGGCTGGAGCTGCTGCTGAGCTTGGCGCTGAAGTGGGGCCGTGAAGAGGGGGTTGACCTGGGGAGAGCACTGGCCTGCCTCACCCAACATCCTGCGCGGGTGCTAGACCCATCTACCGGGTTACTGGCAAACAGTTTGGGGCGGCTACATGCAGGCGGGACGGCGGATATATGCGTGTTCGACCCAGAAGCGCACTGGCGGGTCACGCCGCAAGCCTTGATGAGTCAAGGCAAGCACACGCCATTCTCGGGCTACGAACTGCCCGGTCGTGTGCGCTGCACGCTGGTGGGTGGCCGAGTTGCCTACCAAGCTGAAAACTAACCCCCGCGCCACGAACTCACAGATTGGATGCCAAGGCGCGCATGAACCGACTTGCTGCCTGCTGGAAACTAGCGCGGGCACTG
>JANNFW010000430.1:0-4250 GCA_031380235.1 Rhodoferax sp.
CTCTGGCCGGTCGATTGACGCTGAAGCTACCTTGCGAGGCGCACTGCTGCCCGCCAGCGACCCCGCCTTCGGCACGCCGGCCACAAGCTACAACCCCACTAACGATCCCAAGCTCCGGTACCCCAGCCCGTCGAAGGGCACATCCGAGTTCAGCCCGTTGGCGCAGCAATTGCAGGTCGTGGCGCGCTTGATCAAGGCCGGTATGGATGGACGCACTGGCGTGAAGCGGCAGGTGTTTTTCGTAAGTCTGGGGGGCTTTGACACCCACAGCAACCAGAACCAGCAGCACAACGAACTGATGGCACGGGTCGCGCACGGGATGAACTATTTCGATACCGCCCTGGGTGCCATCAACGCGCGCAACAACGTGACCACCTTCACCGCCAGCGATTTCGGCAGGACCTTTACCAGCAATGGTGACGGCACCGACCACGGCTGGGGTGCCCATCAGTTTGTGATGGGTGGTGCAGTGCGTGGCGGCGATCTTTTCGGCACGTTCCCCACCTTGGTCGGCAAAAATCCGGGCAACAACGACTTCGACAGCCCAGATCAGGTGCGCAACGGCGCCATGCTGCCCACCACCTCGGTAGACCAGCTCGGTGCGACGATCGGGCGTTGGTTCGGCCTGTCCGACAGTCAGGCGCTGACGGTATTTCCGAACTTGGCGAACTTTGACGTTCCAGCGCGAAATCTGGGTTTCATGCGGTGACAGTGACGTGCTAACGGTGACGTATTGACGGTGACGTGCTGACAGTGATGCGAAAATAAATTGCTATACATTATATAGCATAAAACGCATAATAATCGAGAGCTAGAGCATGATTTAATTCATTTTTGGGTATTTTCACCTCATCTGATAAAAAAATGAACCTACGGGTTCATTTTTTTTCTCCAACGGAGTGATCGCATCGGCTCGCGCCATTGCAGATGGCTGGACTTTCGTTGAGCTGTCGTTAAGTGCGAGAATTCGCTCGCGCACTTAACCACAACAACAATGCTCGTTTGAGACATCCTTCATGAAGCTGGCTCTGCTGTCAGACATCCACGCCAACATTCAAGCCCTGGACACCTGCCTTCAACACGCACTGGACAATGGCACAGAGCAGTTTGTGCTGCTGGGCGATTTTGTCGGCTATGGGGCCAACCCGGTTGAAGTGGTGCAGCGCGTGCAAGCTTTGGCGGCCGATGGCGCGCTTGTGATCAAGGGCAACCACGATGCGGGGGCGGTGTCGCCGCCGCTGTTCGCCCGCACGGTAGGTGACAGCACAACGGCCTGGACGCACGCGCAACTCTCGCTTGACCAGCGTCAGTTTCTGCATGAGTTGCCGATGGTCATGCAACACGGTTCCATCCTGCTGCTGCACGCAAGTGCCGATGGCCCCGATTTATGGCGCTACGTTTACACGGGCGCAGCGGCGGCGGCAAGCCTGGGGGCGGCGGCCACGCTGCCTGATGTGCGCCATGTGTTTGGCGGTCATGTGCACCATCAGACCTTGTATGTGGGGCACGGCCTTGGGGCTGGAACTGGTACAGGTACGGGTACGGGTGGTGTGCGCGGTGGCCAAGATGTCAACAAACTCTCGCCATTGCCGGGCATCGCCGTAGCGCTGCCGATGAATCGCCATTGGCTGGCAACGATAGGCTCTGCCGGGCAGCCGCGCGACGGCGACCCACGCGCCATGTATGCCACGTTTGACACCGACACGCTGGCTTTCACCTTTCACAGAGTAGCCTACGACCACCACGCCGCAGCTGACGCGATCGTGCAAGCGGGCTTGCCAGCTTGGCTGGCCGCCCGGCTGGCGCTGGGTCGTTAACGGTCTGGTTAGACTGCTTGTGTGCAAAAAATCATTGAAAGAACTGACGGGCTGCATCCGTTCGAGACACTCACCCCCGACGTAGTGATGGACGCGCTGGCCAGCGTCGGCCTCTATGGTGACGGTCGCTTGCAGGCCTTGAGCTCGTACGAGAACCGCGTCTATCAGGTTCACCTGGAAGACAGGCATCTGGAGGATGGCCAGATCGTCGTCGCCAAGTTCTACCGCCCACAGCGGTGGAGCGATGCGCAAATCGAAGAAGAGCACAGCTTCAGCGCCGAGCTGATGGCCGCCGAAATCCCCGTGATCGGCCCGCTGACCTTGAACAGTGCCACTTTGCATCACTTCGGCGGATTCGCCTTCAGCGTGAGCCCGCGCCGGGGTGGCCGAGCGCCCGAGCTGGACAACTTTGAAGTGCTGGAATGGATAGGCCGCTTCCTCGCGCGCATCCACACCGTGGGTGCCGCAAAACCATTCACCAGCCGCCCCGCGCTGGATCTGCAAAGCTTCGGCACGGACTCGCGTGACTGGTTGCTCGGCCAGCAAATCATCCCGCTGGACGTCCAATCGGCCTGGGAGGACATGTCAGCCAAGGCACTAGAAGTCGTTGCGCGCGAATTCGCAACGGTGCGAACGTTCAAGTCTCTGCGCCTGCACGGCGACTGCCACCCTGGCAACATCTTGTGGACACCTGTCGATGCACCGGCCAGCAGCGGCCCCGGCCCGCATTTTGTCGACTTGGACGACGCACGCACCGGCCCGGCTGTGCAAGACCTGTGGATGCTGATCAGCGGTGACCGTCCCCAGCGCACCCGCCAGCTCGGCGCATTGGTTGACGGCTACGAGCAGTTCCGCGAATTCGACCGCCGCGAGCTCGCCCTGATCGAGCCGCTGCGCACCCTGCGCCTCATCCACTACAGCGCCTGGCTGGCCCGCCGCTGGGCCGATCCCACCTTCCCCATCAACTTCCCATGGTTCGGCAGCAGCGACTATTGGAAGGGCCAGGTGCTGATGCTGGAGGAGCAGATTGAGGCGATGGGGGAAGAGGCGTTAGTGGTGTGACAGCGCTGTTTGTACCCAATATAGGTATTTTTCAAAAATGACATCTCAAAGCCAACAACTGGCCACCTTCGCCGCTGAGCTCAGCTTTGACGCAATCCCGCAGTCTGTCATCCGTAAAACAGAGGACTTGCTGGTCGACTGGTTTGGCTCCTGCGTCGCAGGCAAGGGTGCGCGGGCGGTGGAGACGATTGCTTCGTTCGCACAGCAAATGGGGCCATCGTCTGGCAGTGCCGAGGTGCTGATCAACCGCAGCCGCACCAGTGCCTATTTTGCCGCACAGGTCAACGCCGCTGCCTCGCATGTAGTCGAGCAAGACGATGTGCACAACGGCTCGGTGTTTCATCCGGCGACGGTGGTGTTCCCCGTCGCGCTGGCGCTCGCTCAGACCCACGGCAGCACGGGTAAGCAGATGTTGGCGGCAGCCGTCGCGGGCTACGAGGTGGGCATTCGGGTGGGGGAGTTTTTGGGTCGATCGCACTACAAAGTTTTTCACACCACCGGCACGGCGGGCACACTGGCAGCGGCCGCCACGGCGGGGCATCTGCTCGGGTTGAACCCCACACAGATGCTGCACGCGTTGGGGTCAGCGGGCACACAGGCGGCGGGGCTGTGGGAGTTTTTGCGCACGGCTGCAGATTCCAAGCAGTTGCACACTGCGCACGCGGTCGGTGCGGGGTTGATGTCAGCGAGCCTGGCGAAAGACGGTTTTACGGGTGCCGCACAAATTCTGGAAGGCATGCAGGGCATGGCCGCTGGCATGTCCACCGATGCGGATCCGGCCAAGCTCACTGATGGCCTGGCGGGTAGCCTGAACACGCGCTGGGCGACGGTGGAGACATCGTTCAAGTACCACGCCTGCTGCCGCCATACCCACCCAGCGGCTGATGCATTGCACCAAGTGCTGCAAACGCACAGACTCCCGATGAGCGAGGTGATGTCAGTGGTCGCGCACGTGCACCAGGGTGCGCTCGACGTGCTGGGCCCTGTAGTCAACCCCAGCACCGTGCATCAAAGCAAGTTCTCGATGGGCACAGTGCTGGGCTTGGTGGCGCAATTCGGCCACGCTGGGCTGGCGGAGTTTGACCAACATTTCAATTCACCAAAAACCCTGGAATTTTGCAATCGTGTCAGCATGGTGCTGGATACCGAGGTCGACAGCGCCTACCCCAAACGCTGGATTGGCAAAGTCACCGTGACCACGACTGATGGCTGCACTCTGGAAGGTCGGGTCGATGAGCCCAAAGGAGATCCCGGTAACACCTTGAGCCGTGACGAAATCACTGCCAAGGCACTGCGGCTGGCCGCCTACAGCGGCGGTGCCAATGAAGGCGAAATGCGGCTGGCGATGGAACGCCTGTGGAGCATGGCTTA
>JANNFW010000589.1:0-5575 GCA_031380235.1 Rhodoferax sp.
GGGCAGGTCTCCACGCAGGCGGGCTCCATGTTGGCGTCGAGCCGATGTGAACAGAAATCGCACTTGTCGGCCACGTCGTTGTCGTCGCAACCAATCGCGCCATAGGGGCAGGCGGCCTCGCAAGCACCCAGGTGGTCGCACTTGTCGGCAATCACGCGAACGATGCCGTCGGCCCCGCGCTGAATCGCGTCATTCGTGCAGGCCTTGAGGCACGGCGTATCTTCACACTGCATGCACAGCGTGGGCAGAAAGTTGCGCGTGACTTTGGGGAACTTGCCCTGGTCGTAGTAATAGACCTTGGTGCGAAAGCGCCCTAGCGGCACTTTGTTTTCAACCTTGCAAGCGACGGAGCAGGCGTGGCATCCTATGCAGCGCTCCACGTCAAGGGCCATTTTCCAGCGGGCTTGTCTGCCGGTGGCGGGGTTGACGAGGCCTGTGGCCATGGGATGTCCTTTCGATTGGAACTAAAAATTAGTTGAGTGGCGAGTGTGGGTGCGCGAGCAAGATTTTCAACAAGCGTTGCCAGTAGTTGACTATTGCGCTGGGTGATTCACTGGGACGACACTTGATACGCCCTCAAAATTAACCTGCGGGTTAATTTTGCTTCAAAAACCCGTTCAAAAACTGAAATTCTTGAAAAAATAGGCCTCTAGCCCTCGGAAATATTGCATAAGAAGCTATATTAAATATAGTGTACTCAGCTTCTGTGGTAACCCTTGGCACCGATCTCCCGTGCCAGCACGCTGCGCGGGTCCTCACCTTGGCTCAGGCTGTGAAGGACGTGCAGAAAGTCATACCGTGGCTGCCAGCCCAGCACCGACAAGGCGCGGGCGTTCACGTAGACGCGGTCAATCTCGGGGAACATCGTCCAGCCGAGCTTCGCGTATACCGCCTTGTAGTCAGGCACGATGCGCTCGACCACGCCAGGTGCGTGGGTGCGCAGCTCGGCCAAGTCATTTTGGGTAAACGGTGTGGTGGCGCTGATGATGAAACGGTCAAACCCGAGGGACGCGGATTTGCCTGCGGCCAATAAGTGCGCGCTGACCACATCTTCAATGTCGACACGGCGGAACAGAAACTCGTTGGCCTTGGCATTGCCGTCGGCGTAGGCCGATGCGGTGTGTGCGTTGTCGTCGTCTTCAGGAAAGAAGCGCGAGGTGCGCAGCACAATGCAAGGCAGGCCATGGTCGCGATGAAAGAGTCGGCAAAGGTCTTCCGCGGCGGTCTTGGTCGCGCCATAGATGTTCTTCGGCACGGGCGCAACTTCTTCGGTGATCCACACGGCGGGTGCCCCTGGCGCGGGCGTGAGGGCATCGCCAAACGCGCTGGTGGTGCTGGTGAAGACGAACGCGCAAACCCCTGCGGCCACGGCTTCTTCGAGCAGCGTAAGCGTGCCAGAAATATTGGTGTCGATAAAACTCTGGCGGTGGTGCGTAGCCACGTGCGGCTTGTGCAGCGTGGCGGTGTGCAGCACGGCATTCGCGCCGCGCATGCACTGGGCAATCAAGGCGCGGTCGGTGATGGAGCCGACCACGTGGGTGAAATCGGAGGGCAATACATCAAGACCGACGACTTGGTGACCCTTGGCTTTGAGCGTGCGCACCAGCGCTTCACCGAGGTGGCCTGCGCTTCCGGTGACGAGGTAGTTCATGCGGCGCAGTTTATCGCGCTGCATGAGCTACCTCATTCACCTAATTTGACTGCCGTTGCTTGCGACCAAACCGTCTGCCAGGCGCCGTCTCGAAGCTCGTAGGAATCAGTGTGCCAGCACAGAATTGGTGTGCCCGAGCCACTGCCACCATCGAGTTCCAGCGTAACCTGATATCGAATGATCGCGATTTGCGCGCTGGCCCGCACAGCCATCTCACCCGCCTCCCAGCGCAGATAGCGCAAGGTGTTCGATTCAATATCACCCAGGTAGCGCTCACGCGAAAAAGTGCGGCCCGATGGGGTGATGAGCTGGTAATCCGGTGCATGCAGTTGCCACAGCAATGGCGTGTCACGCGCGAGGATGGCCTGAATGCGGCGGGCTTCGAGTTGGCGCAGGGTGTCGCCAAAATCGTCACTTTTCATGCGCCGCCAGCCGCGACCTCCTCCAGCGCCGGGTAATCCGTATACCCCTTCGCCCCACCGCCATAAAACGTCGCCCGCTCCGGCGTATTCAAGGGCGCGTCTTCGCGCAGGCGGCGGGTGAGGTCAGGGTTTGAGATGAACAGTTTGCCGAAGGCGACGAGGTCGGCACCGTCTTTCAGGGATTGCTCGGCGATGGTTTTGTCGATGGAGTTGTTGACCATCCACGCGCCTTGGCCGCCTGCGTCTTTGTAGGCAGCGTGGAATGCGACGTAGTCGAACGGTACATCGCCTTGCGTGTGTTCGCGCGCGCCGCCTGTTGCACCTTCGATGATGTGCAGGTAGGCCAAGCCGAGAGATCCGAGCGCGTGGGCGACGTGGTTGAACAGCGGCTGCGGATCGTTGTCTTGCGCGTCGTTGGACGGTGTAACGGGCGAGAGGCGGATGCCGGTGCGGTCACCGCCGATCTCCTTGGCGATGGCGGTCATGACCTCGACCAGCAGACGCGCGCGGTTGTCGATAGAGCCGCCATACGCATCGGTGCGATGGTTGGAGCCGCTGCGCAAAAACTGGTCGATCAAATAGCCGTTAGCCGCGTGGACTTCTACGCCGTCAAAGCCTGCTGCCATCGCGTTGGCGGCGGCGTGGCGGTAATCGTTGACGATGCCGGGCAGCTCATCCAAACGCAGCGCGCGCGGAGGCGAGGTCTCGACAAAGCCAGCCACGCCATCTTTGATCAGCACGGTTTTGGTTTTGGCGGTGATGGCGGATGGCGCCACGGGTGCGCCGCCGCCGGGTTGCAAATCGACGTGCGAGACGCGGCCCACGTGCCAAAGCTGCACGACGATCTTGCCGCCTTTTGCGTGAACGGCATCGGTCACCTTGCGCCAACCGGCCACCTGCTCAGCGCTCCAGATGCCGGGCACGTCCGCATAGCCCTGGCCCTGGTGCGTGATGGCAGTGGCCTCGGTGATGATCAGCCCCGCCCCGTCTTGAGGGTCAGCGCGCTGCGCGTAGTAAGTGACCATGAGCGCGTTGGGCACAGCACCGGGTGCGCGATTGCGCGTGAGCGGTGCCATGACGACGCGGTTGGCCAAGTGCATGGCACCGACTTGGAGGGGGCTGAACATCGTCGGCATTACTTGATCAAGCCTTCTGCGGTCATGGCCGCGATGGTGGCGGGGCGGGCCGCGATGCGTGCGCGCACCGCGACGATGTTGGGGTAGACGGACACGTCAATGCCCACGTACTGGCCCCAATTGGTCACGGTGAAAAAGTAGCCGTCGGCCACGCTGTAGGTGTCGCCCATCACGTACTGTTTGCCAGCCAGTTCGCCGTCCATGAACTTCAGGCGCTCTTGCACTTTGGCAATCGCCATGGTTTTATATTCGGCGGGGGTGGCGGGGTTGAACAGCGGGCCAAAGCCTTTGTGCAACTCGGTGCCAATGAAATTCAGCATCTCTTGCAGCTTGGCGCGCTCGAATGTGCCATTGGCGGGGGCGAGGTTTTTGGCGGGCACTTGGTCGGCAATGTATTGCACGATGGCGGGGCCTTCGCGCAGCGTGCGTCCGTCATCCAGCACCAAAAACGGCACGTAGCCCAGCGGGTTGACGGCGTAGAAGTCACTGCCATCGGGCAGCTTGTGGGTCTTGGTGGGGGCGGCGATGGCTTCAAACTTCATGCCCGCCTCGTGCAGGGCAATGTGGGGCGAGAGGGAGCAGGCACCGGGGGAGTAATAGAGTTTCATGATGTCTTCCTTGGGGTTGGCTCCGTGTGAGAGCCGGGTTGAAAAATCGCAGGAGCCGTGATGGTAGCCACAGGCAATGGCCTTTGTTGACCAAGTTTAAGGGGATGGCTGGCGTGTTGGCGGGGCAAAGACTTCCCGCCTGAGTTGGTTTACCACATTTGTAGTATATTTGACCGCTTTAGACCTCCAAAGACGCTCAAAATGGCCTGCGTGGCTATTTTGAGTATTGAACGAGCTTGTAGCTCTCGAATAACATGCGTAAGCAGCTATTATAAATATAGCAAATTGATTTAGACTGCATATCCTGGATTCTCCCGATCCAGCTTGCGCAGGAGTGCGGGCCAAGCGAGGTTGGCGGCACTTTGGCCGGCCGTGGCCATCTTCATCGCGTTTTTGTTGGCCTCCATCGGCGCGTGGCCGATCAGGTTGACTTCGTCACCCGCTTGCGCGTCGATCTGGATGCGGCAGGCGCTTTCCAAAAAGTACATGTACAAAAAGGCCTCTGCGATGGTGCTGCCTACGGTCAGCAAGCCATGGTTGCGCAAGATCAGGTTGTTGGCGTGCCCCAAGCTGGCCTGCAGGCGCGGCTTCTCTTCGGCATACAAGGCGATGCCTTCGTAATCGTGGTACGCGAGGCTGTTGAGGATGATGGTGGACTGCTGGCTCACGGGAAGCAGGCCGCCCTTTTGCGCGCTGACGCCCACGCCCGCGCGCGAGTGGGTGTGCAGCACGCAACCTGCGTCATCGCGCACCTCGTGAATGCAGCTGTGAATGGTGAAACCGGCCGGGTTGACGGGGAAGGGCGAGTCGCTGAGTTTGTTACAGCTTTGGTCGATCTTGATCAGGCTGGATGCGGTGATTTCGTCGAACATCAGGCCGTAGGGGTTGATCAAAAAGTGGTGCTCCGGCCCTGGGATGCGCGCGGAGATATGGGTGAAGATCAGGTCGCTCCAGCCGTACGCCGCCACCAGGCGGTAAGCGGCGGCCAGGTCAACACGCAGTTGCCATTCTTCGACGCTGACAACTTCTTTCAAGGAAGGGATTTTCATGAGGCATCTCCGGTTGGGGGGTGGATTGCGAATATTAGGCCAAGACGCAGGTTTGGGTTGTCTATTTGAAGACAGCGCGGGTGTTGTCGGATAAAATGTACAAAATCAAGAAATTTGTACAAATGCAAACCGTTGCCCTCAGTGAATTTCGTGCCAATGCGTCGGCCATGATTGATTTGGTCGAGCAAGGTGAAACGGTGCGCATCTTGCGGCATGGCAAGCTGGTGGCCGAGGTGCGACCCCTGGCGCAGGAGCCAGCGCGTGTGCCGAGCTGGAAGCTGCCGATTGAGCCGCTAAACATCGTGCGGCCAGACGGCAAAAGCGGTGCCCAGCTCATTATTGAAGAGCGGGAGAGCGGCTTGTGAGTCGAATCCTGTTTGACTCATCGGCCCTGTACAAACGCTACGACCGAGAGATTGGCCGTGAGCACGTGCTGTCGTTTTTTGAGCGCGCTAGTGCGGTCGTGGTGGCTGCACATTGCTTGACAGAAGTAGCCTCGGCGTTTCACCGGCAGCGACACGATGGACTTTTGTCGGATGAGGATTACGACATGATGATGCTGCGGGTGCAGCGTGAGTTTTCGGAGTTTGAGGTCATCCTGCTCGACAGGCGCGTAGAAGCATTTGCCATCGCGGCGATGCGCCGAGCCCGGCTGCGTGCCATGGATGCTTTGCATGTTGGCACGGCAATGGCATCTGGCATCAGCCTT
>JANNFW010000616.1:0-2239 GCA_031380235.1 Rhodoferax sp.
ATCCAGTTCACCAGTTTCATGAACAATAACGCGGGCACCATGTCGGCCTTCAGCATCGTGCGCAGCCCGCTGGTCACCGCGCGCGCCGATGCACCGACACCTGAGCGCGAAGAGCTGGTGGTGATTTCTTCGCCCTTCTTCCCGCACAAGCTGTCAGTGGGTTATTCGAACGCCACAGCCTCGGTGGTTAAGTCGGTCAACGGCACGTCGATTCGCAGCCTGGCGCATCTGGTGGAACTGCTGCGCGACGTGAAGGAAGAGTTCGTCACCTTCGTTGCCGACAACCGGGGCGGCGAGTCGCTCGTTTTCGTGCACAAAGACATGGTGGCATCCATCGAAGACATTTTGAACGACAACGGTGTGCGCTCGCAGGGCTCACCGGAGCTGATGGGCATCTGGCAGAAAAAGCCTTAAAGCCTTAAAAATAAGCCCTAAGAAGCCTTGACCAGCGCCCTGACCAGAATCACGTTGCCGTGATTTTCGCCGTCTTGATCAGGCGGCTCCAGCGCGAAATCTCAGACTGAAGGAAGGCCGCAAAATCGGCCGTGCCTTTGGGCGAAATTTTGAAGCCCTGCGCCTTGGCGCGTTCTTCCACTTCGCGGCTGTACATCACCTTGATCATCTCGCGGGCGTATTTTTCGACGATGTTGTCGGGCGTTTTTGCATGCACCATCGCCGCTGTCCAGTTCTCGACAAACAGGCCGGGCATGCCCGACTCAAACGCCGCAGGCACATCCGGCAGCAAGGCGCTGCGGCCCAGGCTGCATATCGCCAATGCTTTGAGTTTGCCTGATTTCACGTGCACGATAGATTCGGGGAAGTTGGAGAAAATAATGTCCAGCGTGCCGCCAATCAAGTCCGTCATTGAGGGTGCACCGCCACGGTATGGCACGTGCGTCATCTTGCTTTTGTTCAGGTCGTTGAACAGGGCCATCGTCAAGTGCGGCGGCGTGCCATTGCCGCTGCTGCCGGCGTTGAGCATTTTGGTCTTGGAGACCACCATCAAATCCTTGAAGCTGGCAATCGGGCTGTTGGCAGGCACCACGATCAGCATGGGCGAGCCCGCCAGCAAGGCCACCGGCCGCAAGTCTTTCACGAAGTTGTAAGGCGCCGCAGGAAACAAGCTGAAGTTGGCCGCATGCGTCAGCGTGATTGCCAAAACCTGTGAGCCATCAGAAGGCCCTTTGGCGACCTGATCGGCACCAATCTGCCCATTGCCGCCCGCTTTGTTTTCCACCACAAACGGCACTTTCCAGTCCTCAGAAAGTCGCTGCGCGACCACGCGTGCAATCATGTCGGTCAAGCCACCCGCCGGAAATGGCACGACGTATTTCAGGTTTGTGCCTGCGCGTGGGAAGTCCTGCGCCAGACTTGGCAGACTGGTAAGGCCTGCGCTTGCTGCCAAACCTGAAAGAACGAGACTGCGTCTCTGCATGGAGAACTCCTGTTGATCAACTCACAATTGTACGTAGCCAGTCTGGCAATGCAGCAGCCTTCTGGGTTGGGAAATCCACCCAGATCGTCGTCGCACCGCCTGCCGCAAAAATAACGCCGGGTTGGTCCACGCGTTCCATCGTGGCCCAGCTTTCAAACGTAGTGCGGCCGGGGTCGCTCACGAACATCTTGATGCGCACGTCACCCGGATACTCAAGCTGTTTGTAAAAATTGCAGAAGGCGTTCACGATGATCGGGCCTGCGCCGTCTGCCTTGGGGACAGCATTGATGGAATACATCCAGTCGATGCGGCAGGTCTCCAGGTAGCGGAAGTAGCTGGCGTTGTTCAGATGGCCCATGGCATCCATGTCGCCCCAGCGAATGGGCATGACCATGTCGTAAATCAGTTTCTTTTTCTCAGGGATTTCGATTTTCATGGTGGTTCAGTAATAACTCAGTTGTGGGCTCGGATAGTGGAAAGGATACCCCCGATGAACAGTGCGCAGGCGGCCAACTGGATTCCGCTGGGCCAACTCTGGTTCCAGAGAAATGCGTAAACCAGTGCAAAAATCGTCTCGCTCACGATGAGTTGCCCGCACAGGCTGGCGCTCAGGCGCTGGCTGGCGATGTTCCACAGAATCGTCGCGAGCCACGCCGAGCAGACACCAGTTGCTATGCAAATAAAAGCTAACCAGGCTTTATTGTCGAGTGCCAGCAGCTCTTTGGACGGTGTACCCAGAGCGAACCACAGCGCCAGCGCGCCGATGCCTGTTGCAATGCCGAGCCAGTTGGCCCAGGTACTTGC
>JANNFW010000674.1:0-16562 GCA_031380235.1 Rhodoferax sp.
GCGCTCGCTGTGCTCGCACACGTAGATCACACTTTTAGAGAACAACTCGTCTTGCAGGCCGGGCATTGCAATCAGAAAATGATGCGTGAGGTTAATCGGTGCAGAATCGAGCGGCATAACTTAATTTTAGCGGCGATCATGAATCAGCAATTCGCAACCGGTTTGATGTGGTTTCGCCGCGACCTTCGCGTTGACGACAACACGGCACTTTTTGAAGCCCTGCGCAGTTGCCGTCAGGTGCATTGCGTGTTTGTGTTTGATACGGATATTCTCCATCTGCTGCCCAGGGCCGATCGGCGCGTGGAGTTCATTCGTGAAAGCCTGGTAGATCTGGACGCAAGCCTGCGTGCGTTGTCAAGTCATGCCGAGGCAGGCTTGATCGTGTGCCACGGTACTGCGTTAGACAAGCTGCCCGCGCTGGCCAAAGCGCTTCATGCCGAAGCTGTGTTCGCCGCGCACGACTACGAGCCCCAAGCCATCGCGCGCGACGCCCGAGTGCGCGGCGCGTTGTCTGATTTGAGTATTTCGTTTCACACCTCCAAAGACCAGGTCGTATTTGAGAAACGTGAGGTGTTGACCAAAACTGGAACAGTTTTTGGTGTTTTCACGCCCTACAAGAACGCTTGGCTGGCGCTGGCTCGCGATGGGGAGATGCCTTCTCACGATGCGTCTGCCCACGCGACCGCTCTCGCCCCGCGACCTGTCGCCCATCAAAAACCGGTACCGAGCCTCAACGACATCGGCTTTTTGCCGACCAACCTCAAAGACCTCAAAATCCCGACGGGTGCCAGTGGCGCCAGGCATTTATTTGGTGAGTTTTTTGAGCGTATGGATCAATACCACGCCACGCGCGATTTCCCCAGCATCAAAGGCCCCAGCTACTTGGGCGTGCACTTGCGATTTGGAACGGTGTCAATTCGCAAGCTGGCGGCTACGGCCATGGCCCGTAGCGTGCAGGGGAGCGCAGGCGCGGCAGTCTGGCTGAGTGAGTTGGTCTGGCGAGACTTTTATTTTTCAATTCTCGCCAATTTTCCGCACGTCGCCAGTGGTTCTTTCAAACCCGCCTACGATGCGATTGCCTGGGAGCACGGCAAACATGCCAAGGCGTTATTTGCCGCCTGGTGTGAGGGCCGCACCGGCTACCCACTGGTCGATGCCGCGATGGCGCAAATCAATCAGACTGGCTACATGCACAATCGCCTGCGCATGGTAGCCGGTAGTTTTTTGGTCAAGGACTTAGGCATCGATTGGCGCTGGGGAGAGAGTTATTTCGCCGAAAAGCTCAATGACTTTGACTTGTCTGCCAACAATGGCGGTTGGCAGTGGGTGAGCTCCAGCGGATGCGATGCACAGCCGTACTTCCGCATCTTCAACCCGATCAGCCAAAGTGAAAAGTTCGACGCGGAAGGCAAGTTTATCCGCCGTTATGTACCGGCGCTGGCCAAGCTTCCAACCGAGGATTTGCATGCACCCTGGCTGGCAAGTCCGCTGGTGCTGCAAGCAGCGGGTGTTGAGCTAGGCAAAAACTACCCGCTGCCCATTGTTGACCATGCACAGGCGCGAGCGAAAACGCTACTGCGCTATGCGGTGGTCAAAAAGGAAGCTGTTGGCTGACCTGCAAGCGACCCACTCCACGCAGCCAATTTCAAGCGCAGAGCTTTCTTAAGCCGCAACAATCGCTGCTGCGCAGTATTGGCGCACCAAGCGAAGCAATTCGTCCTCGGCGTAGGGCTTGCCCAGGTAGTGATCGACGCCCAACTCACGCGCATGCTCGCGGTGCTTTTCAGCAATGCGGGAGGTGATCATGATGATCGGCAGATCATGCAGCTTCGCGTCACCGCGAATGTTGCGCGCCAAGTCGAAACCGTCCATGCGTGGCATCTCGATGTCTGACAACACCAACGTTGGCTTCTCGTCTTGCAGGCGTTCCAGCGCTTGCAGCCCGTCGGCTGCCATGACAACCCGATAACCTTCGCGTTTAAGAAGGCGCTGAGTCACGCGCCGCACCGTGATGGAATCGTCCACCACCATGATGAGCGGCACTTGGGTTACACCCGCCATCATCGATGGCATTGTCTGCATAGCCTGCGGGTCTTGGGAGCCGTCGACCGTCGCGCCCCCTCCTTGGGTCGCCATGGCTGTCAAACGCAAGGCGCGCGCTTGCTGACCGTACACGGAAGCCAAGGCTACCGGGTTGTAGATCAGGATCACAGCGCCGGATGCCAAAACTGACATTCCGGTCAAGCCAGGAAGACGCGACAGTTGAGGCCCCAGGTTTTTGACCACCACCTCCTGGTTGCCCAACACTTCGTCGACGTGAGCCGCAACCCGCTGCCCCGCGCTGCGAAACACGCACACCGGCAAGTTTTTGGCGATCATTTCGTTACTGTGCGAGGACGCCTGCAATAGCGCTCCGGCCCAGTAAAACGGAACAGTCTCTGCGCCATGCACAAATTCGTTGCTCAGGTACGCCCCTTCCAGATCTTTGGCGGGTACGCGTCGAACAATTTCAATCAGGTTGGCGGGTACGCCCACCACCAGATCGCCCAGACGCAACAGCACGACCTGGGAGACTGCTGTGGTGAGTGGAAGTACCAGGTTAAACCGCGTCCCGGCGCCGGAAACCGAACTGGTTTCTATACGGCCCCCCAGTGCATTCATCTCTGAGCGGACAACGTCCATCCCGATGCCGCGCCCGGACAGTTCCGTGACTGAGGCTGCCGTCGAAAAACCAGGCAGGAAAATCAGGTTGGCGACATCGGCATCGCTCAATGTGTACGCGTCGGATGCCAAACCACTTTCAAAGGCCTTGCGCCGAATACGCGGTAAATCGAGGCCTGCGCCGTCATCCGAGAAGTTCACCGACACCTCATTACTTTGGTGTTGCAAGGCGATGGTAATGGTTCCAGCAGCAGATTTTCCGGCTGCCAGACGCACCTCAGGGCTTTCGATGCCGTGCGCCACCGAGTTACGCAGCAAGTGCTCAAACGCCGGGGCCATGCGATCCAGCACGCCTCGGTCCATGTCCATGGAGCCGCCAGTGATGTCCAGTTTGACCTGCTTGCCCGTTTCTTTGGCAGCTTGGCGTACTACGCCGTACAAGCGCTCCGAGATTGCCTCGAATTCCACCATGCGCGTGCGCAGCAGGTCGCGCTGTAGGCCCCTTGCCTGGCGACCTTGCGCAATCAAATCATCTTCAGTTCCCTCGACGGTGCGCTGCAAATTGCGTTGCACGGTTGCCACGTCATTGACCGACTCAGCCATGATCCTCGTGAGTTCTTGCACGCGGGTGAAACGGTCAAATTCGAGCGGGTCAAACTGCTGGGCGGTCTCTTTGGCCAGCGCCATACGGGACTGCATCTGAGATTCAGATTGCACTTCAATTTCGCGCAACTGCTGGCGCAAGCGTTCCAGGTTGCCGGATAGATCAACCATGGAACTGCGCATTTGATCGAGCCGCGCCTCCAGGCGTGAGCGTGTGATCATCACCTCGCCAGCCTGGTTTACCAGGCGATCGAGCAATTGTGAGCGAACCCGCACCGACTGGTTGCCCATCTGCCGCAATGGCGCAGGTGCAGCCGCCTGACTGACCAAACGCGCTTGAGGCGTTGCAATCGGTGAAGCAGATAGCAGGTCAACCTGCGCCGTCCCCGGCATCGTTTGGTCTTCGAGCGCCAATGCTGCATCAGCCTCTTCGGGCAGGGAGAAGGTTTGGTCTGGCCCGTTTCGCAAGCCGTCGAAATTGCTGAGCAGGCCGTCAAACCGTGCCAACAAAGGCTCGATCTGCGTCACATTCAAATCCTCGGAGCCGAGCTGCTCGATGGAGGATTCCATCCGATGCGTCATCTCGCCCAAACGCAAAGCGCCAGCCAGCCGGGAGCTACCCTTGAGCGTGTGCAGTACGCGCAATACCTCGCCGCGCGCGCTCAAATTGTCGGGGCGCTCAGACCATTGGCGCAGTGCGCCACCGAGTTGCGGCAGAAGTTCGAGCGCCTCTTCTTCGAAGATCGGAAACAGGTCAGCGTCCAGCGCGTCATTCGCGTCAATGTCATCGTCATCACTGCTGACGACCACGCGTTCGCGCACGATGTCCAAGGTTGCAGCAGGCAGCGCTGGGCTAGCTATGACCGGCGCAGAAGCGATTGTCGCCAGTGCCGCAGCCGCAATAGCAGCAGGGGCCGCAGGCACTGCGAAGCCCGGCTCAGCATCTGCAAAAACAGGCTCTGGCTCCAGCGGAAGTGCAATAGTTTCAGCAGTTTGCCGTTGTTCAAATTGTTCGCTTTGAGCGGCTTGTTTATGCAGGTCTTGTACAAGCTGTTCGTGTGCCAATGCGTCTTGAGCAGCCGACTCCTGAGTGGTTAGTGCTTGTCCCTCCACCAGAGGCGTGGAAATGGTGTCCGTCGCAGGCTGCTCTTGCATGAAATCCAAGGCCTGCAGTTCCTGCGGTTGGGTTTCTGCGGGGGCGTAAAAGTCCAGGTCGTCCAGGCTGCCGTCCGGGTTCGCAGCGAATTCGGTTTCTTGAATCGCCTTGAGTGCGTCCAGCAAATGCGCATCGGGTTCCTTGAGAAAACCTGCGGCAAATTGATGCAACAGACGTCGGATATCCTCAGCAGCATCGGTAAATACTTGCGCGTACGCTGCATCACTTTGGCGATGCAAGCGCACATGCTGCAAGGCTGATTCGAGAGCCCGGGCAATGTTAGACAGCGCCAGGAAACCAACCGTCGCCGAGCTGCCCGCCAAAGAGTGCGCCAGCGATACCGACGAGCCTGACACGGGTTGATGAAGCTCAAGCGCCCATTCGGTAAGCTCTGTCAGCAAACGACGCGACCACTCATCTGCCTCGTTGAGGTAAACGTTGTAAAGCGGAATGCCAATGCGCAGCGTGCCGATAACCTTGATAGAGTCATCTTGCTCACCCGGCATGAGTCTGGAGTCATCAAAAACCGGTAGCACCGAGTTCGCTGGCGGCTCAAAGATGGGCGCCACCGCCGCAAAATTGAGGGCCGAAGCTGCTTCCTTGGCTGTAGGCGGCGAGATGCTTGAAAAGTCGATTGGCAGATCAGTGGAATCTAGACGTGACGGTACAAACTCCAACGGAGCAGCAGCGGATTTGCCAAAACGGGACTCAATGAAATTCGTGTTCTCGAAATCCGCAGATTTGGAGGGTGTGCTGAAGTCGAGGTCATCCAGTCCCAGGTTATCAGATACCGGGGCCGCATCTTTTTGCGCGTCCTTTTCATCCCGACCTTTGGGAAGCACGTCGAACATGGATGTGGCTTCAAATTCTGGCAAAACGCTGATCGGATCATCGCGTTTGTCAAACACAAGCGCATTGCTTGACGAACCGAAAGTGGAAACCTGAGCGCTGACAGTGAGCGTGTCCATTCCCTCGGGCGAATCTGGGAGTTCAGATGCGATGGTGTCGCCGCTTGTCGACTCGTCAGGCATCTCGTCAACCAACTGGATGCCATCAAATTCCTCTGATCCCGGGAACTTCAACTCAACGATGCGGTTCTCCAGCCTGAGCGCGTCCGCTGCAATGCGAAAGCTCTGTGAAGTCCAATCGGAGTCGGTACGAACGGCGATATGCCCCACCCACAAGCCCAAGCCTGCAATGGCTTTCGCGCTGAGGTTTGTAAGCGCCTCGTTGGCTGGCTTTTGCTCGGCAAGCCAAGCGTTGAGCAGTTGCTCCATCGACCAGGCCGCTTCGCCGAATTCGGTCAGGCCAACCATCCTTGAGCTGCCTTTGAGCGTGTGGAACGCCCGCCGCAGCGTCGTTTGTTCACCCAGATTTGACGGATTCGCAGCCAAGGCAGTGATCGAGGCCATACCGTTTTGAACCACTTCGGTGGCTTCTTCCAGGAAAATGTCCCGGATTTCCGTGTCTTCGTCACTGTCGCTGCTTTCCGGGCCAGCTTTGGACGGCGCTGTCGTCACGGACGATACAGCGTCTCGGGGTAGCGTCAGCGTGGAAGAGGTAGTGGCGGCATCCTTTGACACCACGTCGACGGTGTACGACATCGGTGCCATGGCGGGGACTGAATCGACAAAGACGGGGGCCTCCGCTGGGGGCACCAGCGGTGAAATTGGGGGAGTGACGACGGGGGTGAAGGACGGTGTAATCGACGGTATAAACGACGGACTGACCGACGGTGAAAACGCTGTGACCAGCGCTGGCTCAATGGAAGGAATTTTGAACGAGTCAGCCAGTGCCGCGAATGTCGACACCTCACCGGTTGCGACGTCTGGCGCTTGCATCGAGACGGTTGACATGACCAACGCTTGCGTGTCCAGCGCGTCCACAGAGGTCGCTTTCGACGTTGGAGCTTCTGCCAAGGCTGGCGCGGCAAGCGCTGGCTTTGGCGGCGCGGCAGGTTTGACCTCGACCGGTTTCACGCGCCCCATCACCGGCTTGAACTCACCGCCAATTTCATCGTAAACAAACAGATTCTTCGCCATGGCACGCTGGTAACCCAGCATGTCGATCAAGAACCCCAAAGCACCCAGGCTGCTACCCAGCTTCTCGAAACCTGCCGTACCTGTATTGGCGGGTGTTGCCGTTTCAACCAGCAGTTTTTCTACACTGTCGCGCATACGCAGGGTTGCCAACGAGGCTTGGTCAAGCCCCAACACCGAAAAAACACCGCGCATTTGCGCAAGCTGGCTGGGCACCTCATGCAGCGGTACCTTGTCTGCCGGATTGCGGAAATATTGATCCAGCGACTTCTCAATCTCACCCAGGGAAGTGCGCAGCTCATCCACCACGCTTCCCATGGTTTGGCGATCACTCACCCGCCGATAGAGCTCCTCCATCCAGCCTTCAAGCGGCTCGGATTGCCCGCCCTTGGTGACTTGATCGAGGCGTTGCGCCAGGCGAAAACTGCGTGCCGCCATCGTGGTGTCGGTTGGATCCAGATCTTCGTAGGCCGCCTCAAGGTACAAAATGGCGGTGGCAACTTCCATGGCCACGGGCGTGGACGGAGGCTCTCCTGAACGGCTGGACTGGTCGACTGCGTGCACCAAAGCGCGCGCCAAGTCGTTGCTTTCGGGGTGAAGCTTTAAGATGGAGTCTGAAACCGCGCCGAACTGGTCAGATACCATCTTCAGACGATTCGTGTCACCGCCGGCCAGAGCCGACCAAGTCTCAGTTGCGGTCGCAATACGCTTTCTGGCCTGCAGAAGCACTGCCGGGTCGTACCGTCCAAACTGCGCAACCTCGTAATTGACTGCTTTAGCCTGCGTTAAGTGATAAGTGCTGCGAACAGCCGCCAGAACCGGGGCGTCTGACGGTTTGGCGGGTGCGGCTTGGGCGCAGAAGAAGAGTAAATCTTGCGCCAGCCTGTCAGAGACTGAGAAATCGCCGCGGGCAATGCTCGCGTATTGCATCAGCACGCGAGACGCGCTGCGCTTGGAATACACGTCACCCACAAAAAGCCGCTTGGCCTTAGCCTCAAAAAATGCCGCGCATATCTGCCAAAAGACCCGCGGTTCTAACTTGTTCTGGCCCGCCGCCAAGCCTAAGGAGAGGTCTCGCAGGTGAGCGGCAGCCGCGATTTCGTCAGTCTTAACCAGTCTTAGAACCGATTGGTCAAGCTGTGCGCGCACGTTGGGGCTGGGAGGCAGTGGTGCGACTGGATTTGCAAACGAAGTCTCAAGCCAAGCCCATTCAATGGACCAAAGGTCTGACGGATGGACTTTTTCACCTCCAACCAGTTCAAGCACATCCCGGTACTGTGGAAACAGCGCGACGGGAGATGCTGACTTTCCCTTGAGAACACCTTCCAGGTACTCGGCGAGCGCGAAGCTCGCACGCTCCATCTTCAGCGTGGCATCGTCACTGCAAAGCTCTGGGCGCTGCACAAACTTCTGGGCTAGCGACTCCATGACCCGCATGACCTTTGCGGGCACGCTGAACCCCACCATCTCCAACGCCCCAACCGCTTGGTGAAGTTGCTGGCGGGCAATACGCAACTGGCTTGCATCAAGTGCTGCGAGGTCAGATCCTCGTGCCAATTCAGCGTCGCGCACGAAGCGGCGCATCGCTTTGGTCGCGCCATCCAATGATTTCTTCAGTTCATCAAGAACCCAGGCCAACGGCCCAAGGTCGTTGCCTGTCAATTCGTTTTCGTCCGATGTGATTGCGGATGTTTGCATGGATTCGTAGGCTCCTGCGGGTGACGTCGACTGGACGGCTATTTGCGGGTGAAAAGAAGTCGAGACTCGTCCCGGCCAAAGACTGACAGAGTGGCTGCGTGAGTCATTGCTGTATCAGGCGATCTTGAAACGTGACACGGACTTGTTCAGCTCCTCGGCCATTCGCGACAATTCCCGCACTTGCGAAGCCGTCGCTTTGGTTCCTTCACCGGTCTGCTCGGTCACTGCAAAAATATTCTGGATATTCTGTGCCACCACATTGGCCAGGGTGGCTTCACGGGACGTGGAGTTGGAAATATGCTGAATCAGCTCTGACAGGCGGCGTGACACTTGGTCAATCTCGGTCAACGCGGTACCCGCGCTGTCAGACAGTTTGGCACCTTCAACCACGCCTTGGGTTGAACGCTCCATAGCCGCTACGGCATCCTGCGTGTCCGTTTGAATGGCTTTCACCAGAGCAGAAATCTGGCGTGTTGCATCTGCAGACCGTTCAGCGAGACGTTGCACCTCTTCGGCCACCACGGAGAAGCCACGGCCTGCCTCGCCAGCTGATGCAGCTTGGATGGCAGCGTTCAGAGCCAGCACATTGGTTTGTTCAGTAATGTCGGAGATCAGCTCGGTGATCTCTCCAATTTCCTGCGATGACTCACCCAACCGCTTGATCCGCTTGGACGTGTCCTGAATCTGATCGCGGATCGAATTCATACCGCCGATGGCGTTCTGCACCGCCTGAAGACCCGTTTCTGCGGCCACCAGCGATTGCCGCGCCACCGTGGCCGACTCTTGCGCTTGGGAGGACACTTCATTGATTCGGGTTGCCATGTCCACAACGGATTTGCCCGTCTCACGAATTTCCAGCAACTGCTCGTTGGATGCCGCCAGCAGCTCGGTCGAGGTCGAGTCCACATCAGCGGTGGTTTGGGCCACACGGGAAGCTGTGTTCTGCACGTTAGATACGAGCGATCGCAACTCTTCAATGGTGTAATTCACGGAGTCGGCAATGGCACCAGTGATGTCTTCCGTCACGGTCGCTTCCTGTGTCAAATCACCCTCGGCGACTGATTGCAACTCGTTCATCAAACGCAAAATGGCGGCCTGATTGGCATCATTCACGCGCTTGGCTTCTTGCTCTTGGCGCTCGGCTTGCAGTCGTTGGTCTTCGGCAATCTTCTGACGGTTTTGACCCGCAAGAACCTGAACGCGCGACAGCAAATACGCGCAGCCAAGGGCAAACAGACCCGATAGCGTCAAAATGAGCAATGACACGGGGCTCAAACCGGCGCGTGATGACAGTTTATTTTGAGTCTCTTCCAGCGCGCGGCGAAGCGGCTCGCTGTCTGTCAAGATGGTGGACTGGGCTTCACGCGCCGATACCAGGCCCTGCAAATTACCCAGAATCGCGCCAGCCTGCACGCGGGTTTGCTCATAGAGTTTGATCAGTGCATCCAACTGCTCGCGGGTTTGCGGGTCTTTGGCCGCAGCCAAGCGCAACTCGGGGCTACCTTGCAGCAATCCCTGGGCAATTTCCTTGAAGGAATTCAAGTCTTTACCCAGCAGGAAAACGGCCTCAGCACCCACACCTTCGGCTGTCAAAAACTCGTTAGACGATTTGCCGATACGCTGGGTCAACATCACTAGCTGGCCTGCAGCAGAAATCTCGGCAGCGCCCGCGTTTTGCTGTAGCTTCAGAGATGAGACTGACTCGGCAATCTCCAGCAAGTCAGACGATTGGCGGTTGATCAAGCGCAGGGCTGAATTAATTTGGGTCAGGATTTTCTGCTGGCTTATTACTGTGGCGGCACTTTTCTCGGCACGCTCCATCAAGGGAACGACTTTGCCCAAGTCGGATTCGAAATCACCATCCAGCGCTGCAACCCCCAGTTCCGAATCACCGGACTTCAGTGCGCGGATGGTTTTTGCCAGAACGCCAGAGCTGTCCGTCACGTCTGGAAAGGCCTGCTGACCTCCCACCATCGCCTGGCTGGTGGTTTTGGCCAGCCGTTGTGACTGCATGAGTGCCTGGCCTGTGGCGCTCAACTGTTGGGCCACCTGGTTGGCCTGACGCAAAGCCAGATAAAACGTTACGACCAGCACGAGCAAAGAGAGACCGAGCAAGATTAGCAATGTTCGCTGATGCTGAGCGACGGTGTTGCGACCCAAGGGCGGCAAGGTGATGACATCCAGAGACTCACCTTCGACCGGACTTACTTCGCCGTCAACCGGCGAATCTGGCCCTGCGCTGAACGGCAGCGGGTCTACACGGTTTTGCGCGGCATCCGAGATTGAGGAGTCGAAGGTCGCATCTGGCATGGCCAGACTGAGTCGGGAGTCCTGTTCCGCTTCGGGTGCCTTGGGCGAAAAAACGTTTTTCAACTGGGCGACGAGTGACATGATATGGCCTTACCTTTTGACTTAACGTTTGAATTAACTTTTGAATTAAGCGCTGATACTCAAAAACTGCGGAAGCTGCGACAGTGATTGCAAGTTGATTTCCTGCCACATGGCCCCCTCGGGATCGGTGTACAGGTTTCCAAAGTAGCTGGGCGCATCCTGGTGCGGTGGGGCTGACTGCGCAAAAGCGTCGGCATTGCGCAAACCTGCCAAGCGGTCGACCATCACGGCGCAGTTGACCTCAAGGGCTGAATGCACGGTGATCACGCTGGCTTCACTCAACGACTGCTCGGAGCGTGCAGCCAGTGGCGCGCCGCTGATGAACCCCGCCAGATCAACCACCCCAAACAGGCCGCCGCGTAAATTGACCACGCCGGTAAACCAGCTTTGGCAGTAGGGCACTGGCTGCAAATTGGCCAACGGAAAAATCTCCCCCGACTGAACCAGTGGGAAAAGGTAGTTGCCGCCGCCAGTTTTTACGGCCAGCCAGGAAACCGACACACCCTCGGTGCGCGCGGCCTGAAGGCGGCTCGCCAAACGGGTCTGAAGCTCTCGAATTGCTGCGCGATTTGCCATTGTTTTTTCGAAAGAGGAGTGAATCAGTGGGAGCTAATGGAACCAGTTGAAGCAATGTCAGCCCAATGCCTTGATTTTTGCCAGCAACTCGGTTTCGTTGACAGGTTTTGTGATGTAGTCGCGCGCGCCCTGGCGCATGCCCCAAACTCGGTCGGTTTCCAAATTCTTGCTGGTGCACATGATGATCGGAATGTCGGTGTACTCAGGTGTTCGGTTGATAGCCCGGGTCAACTGAAAGCCGTTTTGCCCAGGCATGACCACGTCCATCAAGATCAGATCGGGCTTCTCTTCGGTCAGCCGCTTGAAAGCATCGTCCGCGCCCTGGGCTGTGCGCACGGTCATGCCGTTGCGCTGGAGCAGTTCTGTCAGGAACATGAGTTCAGTCTTGGAATCGTCAACGATAAGTACTGTGTTGATTGGCATTAATTTTCCCCTTGTCCTTGTGCTAGAGCCAGTGCCCCAAATTGCTGTACGGCCTGCAACAATTGGTCTTTGGTGAATGGTTTTGTCAAATAATCCTGCGCGCCCACCATGCGCCCACGCGCTTTGTCGAAAACCCCATCCTTGGATGAGAGCATGACAACCGGGACGCTGGCGAACTTTGAATTGCGCTTGATAATTGCGCAGGTCTGGTAACCATCAAGCCGAGGCATCAAGATGTCGCAAAAAATGAGATGCGGCTGGTAGTCGTTGACTTTGGCAAGTGCGTCAAAGCCATCTTCGGCCAGCAACACCTCGTGGCCGCCTTGTTTCAGGAAAATCTCCGCGCTACGCCGAATGGTGTTGCTGTCGTCGATCACTAGTACTTTGTAAGTGGATGCTGTGACGGTCACAAGACAGGGCTCCTCGAAGATATTTCCATGACGGTACCCATTACGGGTGAATTCTTACAAAGGAGGCTCAAACGATGCGGGCTCAAATCTGCACCATCTCGAAATCTTCCTTTCGCGCGCCGCACTCCGGGCAAGTCCAATTCATGGGCACATCTTTCCAAAGCGTGCCAGACGCAATGCCGTGGTCGGGGGCTCCCGCCTCCTCGTCGTAAATCCAACCGCAAATCAAACACATCCAGGTTTTAGTATCTTGCACAGCTTAAAGGGCCTTCGAATAGAATGCAATGATTGTATCGATGGAAGGTTCATCGGGCGTGTGCAGGACTGCACAGTCTTGCCGAATTTCTCTAGCGCTAAACCCAAGCTGTTGCTTTGTTTGCGCACCTCAGGCATCTTCCCCAAACGACGATTTGAGCCACCAATTGAGCGACGGATTGAACGACAGACTGGCCCCGGCCGACGCCTCTTTGGATCACGATGTGAATGAGCCGGTGTGCGTGATGGTGTTCAACGCAAACGATGCGAGTGGTGCTGCGGGGTTGTCGGCCGATATCACTGCCATGGCCTCGGTAGGAGCCCATGCGTTGCCCGTGGTGACTGGCGCTTACACCCGCGACACCAGTGAAATCCTGGACCATGTTCCATTCGATGATGAGGCGGTCACTGAGCAGGCGCGAACCATCTTGGAAGACATTGAAGTTGCTGTTTTCAAGGTGGGATTTGTTGGAACACCAGAGAACTTGAGTGCAATTGCGCAGATTGCCTCTGACTATGCCGACGTTCCTTTGGTCGCCTACATGCCTGACCTTTCGTGGTGGTCAAGAACGCAAATTGAAGACTATCTGGATGCCTTCAAAGCGCTACTGCTACCGCAAACCACAGTGTTGGCTGGAAACCACAGTACTTTGTGGCGTTGGCTGTTGCCTGATTGGAGTTCAGCAAAAAATCCGACCGCCCGGGACATTGCGCAGGCCGCGCAAGCCTGTGGCACGCCGTACACATTGGTTACCGGCATTGCGTTGCCTGATATGTTCATTGACAACGTGCTGGCCTCGGCCCAGATGGTGTTAGCAAGCGCTAAGTTTGAACGCTTTGACGCGGTGTTTTGCGGTGCGGGCGATACTTTAAGCGCTGCCGTATCCGCGATGTTGGCCAATGGAACAGATCTGCCGGAGGCTGTCGAGGATGCGCTGGGCTATCTGGACCGAAGCCTTCACGGTGGATTTCGCCCCGGTATGGGCCAGGTCATGCCGGATCGCTTGTTTTGGGCTCAGAGCGATGAGGCGGCCCAGGCCACTGGCGACGATAATTTTGATCATGCGCGCAGCGAAGTCTCCTCGGCCCCTGTGAGCCCGCTTGGTGTGCAAGAAGCTACCGCCCTTGACCTGACGATTAACCTATCGCACCAGGCAACAAAACATTAAACAAAATACTAATCTGGTTCTGACAGCATGAACTCCTCGAATTCCCTCGACCAAAACGATGTCTTATTTGATCGCGCCCGCCGCGTGATTCCTGGCGGTGTCAATTCGCCCGTACGGGCATTCAAGGCCGTCGGCGGTACACCGCGCTTTGTCACGCGTGCTCAGGGAGCGTATTTTTGGGACGCCAACGGTGCCCGATACATCGACTACATCAACTCCTGGGGCCCGATGATTTTGGGGCATGGCCACCCGGCGGTGTTGCTGGCCGTGCAGCAGGCGGCTCTGGATGGTTTTTCGTTCGGGGCACCGACGGAACGCGAAATTGAGCTGGCTGAAGAAATCATCAAACTCGTGCCCAGCATGGAGATGGTGCGACTGGTGAGTTCGGGTACCGAAGCCGCTATGAGCGCCATTCGCTTGGCGCGGGGTGCGACGGGGCGCAGCAAACTGATCAAATTTGAGGGCTGTTACCACGGCCATGCCGATGCACTGCTGGTCAAGGCTGGCTCCGGTTTGGCCACCTTCGGCAACCCGACCAGCGCAGGTGTGCCGCCCGAAGTGGTGCAACACACGCTGGTGGTTGAATACAACAATATTGAACAGCTTGAAGAAGCCTTCAAACTACACGGCCCAGACCTCGCGTGCCTGATGATTGAGCCGATTGCGGGCAACATGAACTTTGTACGGGCCAGTGTGTCCTTTATGAAGCGTTGCCGCGAGCTTTGCTCCGAGCACGGTGCGCTTTTGGTGTTTGACGAGGTGATGACCGGCTGCCGCGTGGCCTTGGGTAGTGCGCAAAGTGTTTATGCCAAGTCCATTCCCGGTTTTGAACCCGATTTGACGGTGATGGGCAAGGTGATTGGTGGCGGCATGCCTCTGGCCGCATTTGGTGCCAAGCGTAAGGTGATGGAGCAACTGGCCCCCTTGGGGCCGGTCTATCAGGCAGGCACCCTTTCTGGTAACCCGGTGGCCACCGCGTGCGGGCTGGCCACCCTGCGCGAGATCCAGAAACCAGGGTTTTTTGAAGGTTTGGCGCGTAAAACTCAAACCTTGGTCAGTGGGTTGCAAGCCGCTGCAAACCAAGCCGGTGTGCCGTTCTGCGGCGATTCCGAAGGAGGCATGTTTGGCTTTTTCCTGATGACCCAGCTGCCGCAAAATTACACCACGGTGATGACCACAGACGGCCCGCGTTTCAACCGCCTGTTTCATGGCTTGTTGGAGCGCGGCGTTTACATTGCCCCGGCTTTGTACGAAGCAGGTTTCGTGAGCGCTGCACACTCTGATGCAGACATTGCTGAGACGGTTCGCGCTGCCGATGAGGTATTCCGGCTTCTCTAACAGCGTAAAACGGGCATAATCGCGGGCCTTTAAAGGCCTTCTATACCGACCTGAGTGCCCGCTAAATGTCAGACTTCTCAAGCGACCACTATGCAGCCTTGGGTTTGCGCCCGAGCGCAACGCTTGCAGACATCAAGAAAGCGTTTCGGCAGCAGGCGTCGCTGCATCATCCTGACAAAAACACGTCGCCTGACGCGCCAGCCCGGTTTCGGGCCGTGCAAGTGGCTTATGAAGTGCTATCAGACGATGCGAGGCGCCAAGCCTACGACGACAACCGCCGCCGTAATCTGCTGGACAGCCCCATCGACACAGCGCGCGAGATTTGGCAGGCTTACTTCAACCGTTTGTTTTGACCGCTTGATTCGCCCGCATTCGCCGCAAACTCTATCTATATGAGCATCTCCCCATTTTTCCAGCAACTGCGCTCGGCCTATCAGGCCGAAATTAGTGACATGGCGTTTGATTCCGAGGGTAAGGACGTTTTGCAGCGGCGATTGAAGGAGCGGCGCAAAGAACTGGGCTTTCTCTTGCAGATGATGCAGCTCAGCCCTGAAATGGTGGCGATTGTGTTTCACCAGGGTTTTGAGTTCAAACAACCCACTGTGCTGGACGGGCTGCTGACGCTCGAATCCAACCAGTTGCCTGCCTGGGCCAGTCTGAAAGATGCCATTCACCTGCCCAAATGGTCGCAGGAGTTGAGCAAAATCGTGTTGAAAGAGCCTGCAGGCGACTGGTTTTTGACGGTGGCCGCTGCGCTCGAATACATGTACAACAAGCCGGATGGCCGCCTGCAAGCAGCCGATGACGATCAGGATGAAGAGGACTCCGATAACGCTGACGACGCGGCACCTGAAGATGCAGAGCGCAACGGTCTCGACTCCGACGATGCGCAAGATGCCAAAGTCCGTGAAGAAGCGAGTGCGGACTGGCTGGCCGAGCAGGGTTTTGATCGCAAGGAGTGACCTGCCGTCACGGAAAACTATGAACAATCAACTCGCACTCATCGCAAAAACTCAAAGCCTGATTGCCGCTGGCGATATCGTCGGGGCGGAATCGGCTCTGGTGGAGCTGGCCGATGCCGAAGGCGACCGTGCCCTGATGGTGGTGCTGGAGCAGTTGCCGCCCAAAGACATCTTGGCGGTGATGCGCGAGTACGACAACTCCAAAGAATCGGTGGTCAACCTGCTGGTGTCGCCCCAGCAGTTTGCCCGCGCCGTGGTGATTGAGAAACAGTACAAAGACCTCACCCGCACCCACTTGCGGGGCATGGTCAACTCCATCATTTTTCGCGACGGCGCAGACCCGCGCGAGTTTTTGGAGGCCATTGGTGATCTGGAAGGCGGCAGCGAAGCACTGGCGGATTACTTCTCAGAAAAATGGAGCCGCATCGAAGCCTTTGCCCGCACCGGCACCTTTGATGCGGCTGAGGACGATGGCGAGATGCTGAGCGACACCGCCTTGCTCAACAGTGCTTATGTGAAGCCGCGCATCGAGCAGGATGAATGCGCCGATCAAGACTGGATGCAGCTCGCGTGGATATTGCGCTACGAGTGCCCCGACCTGTTCATGGAGACGGTGCTGGTGCTGCGCGCGAAGGCACGCGCGCACGACCTGGGCCTGGATGAGGAAGGTGAAGCCTTGGGTGAACGTTTGGGTGAGGATGGCCAGGTCGATGATGGCAAGTTTGAAACCAGTGACACCGACCGGGGCAAGGCCACGCCTGCCAAGCTCGAGTCAGACGACGAATCCGCCATTTGAATGGCAACAGCACGAGAGTTGTTGGATTCTGGCTCACTGGCTGGCGTTGCGGCTGTTGCAGTTTTCGACGCGCGGCCTTTTTTCG
>JANNFW010000724.1:0-5140 GCA_031380235.1 Rhodoferax sp.
AAGGCTTTGCTGCAAACAGCGAGCTGGGTTACCGCCACCCTTCAATTGGCGAGGTGAGGTTGTAGTGTTCATCAAGAGTGCTGCAACTGTTTAAAGTATCGGAGTGTCCTCATGGCACGCGTATGTGAAGTCACGGGCAAAGGCCCGATGGTTGGGAACAATGTCTCCCACGCCAACAACAAAACCAAGCGCCGGTTCCTGCCGAACCTGCAATACCGCCGTTTTTGGGTCGAGACCGAAAACCGCTGGATTCGCCTGCGCATCTCCAACGCCGGTCTGCGTTTGATCGACAAAAACGGCATTGATGTCGTGCTGGCCGACCTGCGCTCGCGCGGTCAAGCGTAAGCGGCCAAGCCTAACCCTCAAACATCGGAGCAAACACCATGGCAACCAAAGGCGGACGCGAAAAAATCAAACTGGAATCCACAGCGGGTACCGGTCACTTTTACACCACGAGCAAGAACAAGAAAACCATGCCCGAGAAAATGTTGATCAAGAAATTTGATCCTAAAGCTCGCAAGCATGTAGATTACAAAGAGATGAAGCTGAAGTAATTTCTTCTTGCTCCCGTAAAAAAGCCCGCAGTCTGCGGGCTTTTTTGTGGCTGCCGCTCTTGTGCGGCTCGTGCGGCAAGTCAGAAACTCGTTAGGCCCTGGCAGCTCGCAGCTTCATCGAAAACTGCTCCAGCGCTGCAATACCACTGGCTTCGGCGCGGTGGCACCAGTCTTTCAATTCGACAGCCAAATGCTCGCGCGAATGTGATGTGTTCAACCACATCTGGCGCAGCTCTTCGCGCATGGTCACCATTTTGTCCAGCACAGGCGACGCGGCGCGGGCTTGCGCAAGATGGGATACGACAGAGGCTGGCACCTTCTCGGCATCGCGGTGCAGCCAGCGGCGAGCCGCTTGAAGCATCGTGGCATCGGCACGGCGGGCCTTCAGTGCTTCCAATTCTTCATTGAACGCGCGGCGCATGTCTTTGGCGTACCGCGCCATGATTTCATAGCGGTTGGAGATCAGCGCCTCTAACGTCTTTTCATCAGCTACGGGGCGAACATCGCCAAACGCCAACTTCGGGTTGGTCTTTTTGACCTTGGCCAAGCCCACGGCCTGCATCATGCTGATGTACATCCAGCCAATGTCAAATTCATAGGGCTTGACCGACAACTTGGCCGAAGTCGGGTAAGTGTGATGGTTGTTGTGCAACTCTTCGCCCGCAATGATGATGCCCCAGGGTGAAATGTTGGTGCTGGCATCGGTCGTTTCAAAATTGCGGTAGCCCCAGAAATGCGCTGCGCCATTAATGATGCCTGCGGCCATGATCGGCGTCCAAGCCATTTGCAAAGCCCAGACGGCCAAGCCCACCGCTCCAAACAGATACAGGTCAATGATCATCATCAAGCCCACGCCTTGCCAGGAGAAACGCGTGTAAACGTTGCGCTCAAGCCAGTCATCGGGCGTGCCGTGCCCGTAACGGGCCATGGTTTCCAGGTTTTTTGACTCCACGCGATACAGCTCAGCACCTTGGGTCAACACTTTCTTGATGCCGTAGACGTGCGGGCTATGGGGGTCATCCGCCTGCTCGCATTTGGCGTGATGCTTGCGGTGAATCGCAGCCCACTCTTTGGTGACTTGGCCTGTGGTGAGCCAGAGCCACAGGCGGAAAAAATGCGAGGCAATCGGGTGCAAATCCAGCGCACGATGCGCCTGATGGCGGTGCAAAAACACGGTCACGCTGATCATGGTGACGTGCGTTACGGCCAGCGCAAACAGCACAATTTGCCACCACGCGAGATCCCACGCCCCATGGGCTAGCCATTGGATGGCTGAATTGAGAACTGCAGAGTCAGGGACGGGCATATAAATAAGGTCTTCCTACGGCGCGAACTATTGAAACTAATCAACGACGTTAATTGTTATGACAAAACTGGCCTAAATCGCTCAACCTACGATTTTAGGAGATTTAGCAAGTTGTGGCTACCGCATTACAACTTCAAATGAAGGCGAATCGCTGAAAATCCAGTAAAAGCTGCTAAAAATCACCAAAATATCTTCAAACCGATAAATCTGACTAGATCTTCTCCCAAACCGCGGCGAAGAAACCATCCGTTTGATGCCGATGTGGCCACAAACGTAAGTACTTTTGACTCGTTTCGCCGCCGCTGCAAAGTTTTGCCGATGCTTCAACTTTCAGCTCCCTCAACACCTCACCGACCTCCAGCGCTGCAAAATCAGCATGGCCGGCGGTAAACGCTTCGGCGATCGCCTCGTTCTCTTGCGGCAACAAACTGCAGGTCGCGTAAACCAAACGCCCACCCGATTTGAGCATTCTGGCAGCGTTTTGCAAAATTTCGGCCTGTAGCACCGCCATCTCCTGCACGGCTTTGAGGGATTGGCGCCATTTCAAGTCGGGATTGCGCTTGAGCGTGCCTAAGCCCGAGCATGGCGCGTCGACCAGCACGCGGTCGATCTTGCCGCCCAAGCGCTTGACACGGTCGTCCCGCGCGTGGGCGATGGCCGCCGGATGCACGTTGGACAGCCCACTGCGCGCCAAACGCGGCTTCAACGCCTCCAGCCGGTGGGCCGACGTATCAAATGCATACAAACGCCCAGTGCTTCGCATCGCCGCGCCAATCGCCAAGGTCTTACCGCCGGCACCTGCGCAAAAATCCACCACCATCTCACCGCGCTTGGCATCCAGCAGCAAGGCCAGCAACTGCGAGCCTTCGTCTTGCACCTCAAACGCGCCTCGGGTGAAGCTCTCTAACTTGCCCAAATTGGGTTTACCTTGCACGCGAAGGCCCAGCGGCGAGTACGGCGTGGGCGTTGATTGAATCCCCGCAGCCGCCAGCTCCTTTTGCACATCGGCGCGCTTGTCTTTGAGCGCATTCACCCGCAAATCCAGCCCGCCGGGCTGGTTCAAGCTCTCCACCAGTGGCCAAAACTCGTCGCCCAACTGGTCTTTAAGCGGTTGCACCAGCCACTCAGGCAGATTGTGGCGATGGCGCTCCATCAGGTTGGCCACATCAATCTTGTCGCATTGATCCAGCCAGTTTTTCTCGGAGTCGGTGAGCGCGCTTTTCAGAAAGTCACGCGGCCCAAAAAAGCCCAAAATCGCCAGGCGACGCTCTTTGGAGCCGCTTCCGCTGGGTGCAAAGTGATCAAACAACAACTTCTTGCGCAGCACGGTGTAGACCGTCTCCGACAGCGTGGCGCGCTCACGCGGCCCCAGGCCCCGGTTATCGCGAAAAAACTTCGAGACAATCATGTCCGTCGGATGATCAAATTTAAGGGCCAGCCGCACAAGTTCAGCGCAGGCGTCCAGGAGGGCTTTAGGATGCATAGCCTTCGATTGTCCCATGCACACCCTTTTCTGACGATGACTGACGAAACTCTGCCACCCCTGATCACCACGCCGCTGGGCCACTACCGCCACTACAAAGGTGGCTTATACGAAGTGGTGGGCACCGTGCGCCACAGCGAAACGCTGGAGCCGATGACGCTGTACCGTGCGCTGTATGGCGAACAGGGCCTGTGGGTGCGGCCTGCGGCGATGTTCAATGAGGATGTTGATCCGGATGACGGTGTCAGCGTGCGCCAGCCACGCTTTGTGAAAATTAGGAGCTCGAAGAGTTAACAATTAACTCTTAGGTTAATTTTTTCGCTATTTTCAGTAAAATCAACTAAATTATGAATAAAATACGCTCCCAGCTCTCGTATAAATTGCATAAGCAGCTACTCTAACTATAGCAAATTGAAGATGGCTGTCGGGTAGATCAAATGCTCCTGCGTCAACACGCGCGCGGCCAGCAGGTCTGGCGTGTCGCCCTTCAACACAGGCACCACTGCCTGCGCCAAAATCGGGCCGAAATCCAGCTCTGGCGTCACCTGATGCACAGTGGCCCCGGCAACCGTGCAGCCCGCGTCGATCGCTCGCTGGTGTGTGTGCAGACCCGGAAACGAGGGCAACAAGGACGGATGGATATTGACCAGACGGCCCGCGTAACGGCTGACAAAACCAGCCGTCAAAATGCGCATGAAGCCCGCCAGCACGACCAAGGCCGGCTGATGTGCATCGATGGCCTGGACCAGTGCCTCGTCGAACGCCTCGCGCGTCGCAAAGGCTTTGTGATCGATCACCTGGGTCGCGATGCCATGCGCTTGCGCCACCGCGAGGCCTTTTGCATCCGGGCGGTTGCTGATCACCCCACTCACCCGCGCGCCAATTTTTTTTGCCCAGTCGTCTCGTTGCGCCACGCGCACAATGGCCTGCATATTGGAGCCGCCGCCTGAGATCAAAATGACGATGTTTTTCATCACCGGATTATCACTTTGCTAAACGACCCTTCCGCCCCAAACGCAAGCCCTGCCGCTCCCGTCACAGTACAGATCACGCTCTCGCCCATTGAAGCGCGGGTGCTCTCCACGCTGATGGAGAAAGCCCGCACCGTGCCCGACAGCTACCCGCTGTCGCTGAACTCGCTCATCCTCGGCTGCAACCAGAAGAGCAGCCGCGAGCCGTTGATGAATGTGACCGAAGCGCAGGCTGCGGCAGCGCTGGACTCGCTCAAATCGCTGAACTTGGTGCGTGAATCTGCTGTAGGCCGCGTGCTGCGGTTTGAGCACAATTTTCAGCGCGGCATCAAGGTGCCCGAGCAGTCCGCCGTGCTCTTGGGTTTGCTGATGCTTCGCGGGCCGCAAACAGCGGGTGAGCTTCGGCTGAACAGCGAGCGCTGGTACAAATTTGCCGATATTTCGTCGGTCGATGGATTTCTGGAAGAGCTGCAAGATCGATCTGTTGAGAAGGGCGGGCCGCTGGTCGTCAAACTTCCGCGAGCGCCAGGCGCGCGTGAGCAACGCTGGACGCATTTGCTCTGCGGCCCGGTTGATCTGGAAGCTGTCGCGCTGCAAAATCTAGTCGCCAGTGATTCGCCCAGTGACCGCGCCGAGCTGGCGACGCGCATTGGGGTTTTAGAGGCCGAGGTGGCGCAGCTTCGTCAAACAGTGCAAAAATTGTGCGCTGAGCTGGGAATTTCAGACGGCTTGTCACCCCTGGTACAGCCATAAAAGAACGACCGTGCTAAAAAGCAGTATTGCCCCGCTGGTATTGCACTGAATAAAGGAGAAATTTGATGGATTT
>JANNFW010000751.1:0-18879 GCA_031380235.1 Rhodoferax sp.
GCGAGGTTCGGTATTTGATGTTGCCGTCGATATTCGAAAGTCGTCGCCAAATTTTGGAAAGTGGGTTGGCGTTGAGCTGTCAGAGCAAAATCACCGTCAGCTATGGGTTCCCCCAGGATTTGCGCATGGCTTTCTGGTGACTAGCGATTCCGCAGACTTTTTGTACAAGACGACTGACTACTATGCGCCGCAGTTTGAGCGGTGTATTGCTTGGGATGATGAGGCGATTGGAGTGCACTGGCCTGCTGGGCTCACTCCGCAGCTCTCTGCCAAAGACTCGACTGGTTTACGTCTAGCGGTGGCGGAAGTTTTTCACTGACTCTTTAATGACCCAGAAAGTCGCACTCATAACGGGCATCACCGGCCAGGATGGCTCTTACCTGGCTGAGCTTTTGTTGGGCAAAGGCTATATCGTTCATGGAATCAAGCGTCGCGCCAGTTCGTTCAATACGCAGCGCGTCGACCATATTTATCAGGATCCTCATGTCCAAAACGTACGCTTTAAACTGCACTACGGTGACTTGACTGACACCAGCAGCTTGATCCGCATCGTTCAAGAAACCCAACCTGACGAAATCTACAACTTGGGGGCTCAAAGCCACGTGGCGGTCAGTTTTGAGAGCCCAGAGTACACGTCTGATGTAGATGCCCTGGGTACTCTGCGTTTACTGGAGGCCATCCGCATATTGGGGCTGGAGAAGAAAACCCGCTTCTACCAAGCCAGCACTTCAGAGTTGTATGGGCTGGTGCGAGAAACCCCGCAGCGCGAAACGACACCGTTCTATCCTCGCAGTCCTTATGCCGTCGCCAAGCTCTATGCTTACTGGATGACGGTCAATTACCGTGAGGCGTATGGTATCTACGCTTGCAATGGCATCCTGTTCAACCACGAAAGCGAACGTCGGGGTGAAACGTTCGTTACCCGCAAAATCACGCGCGGCTTGGCCAACATCGCCCAAGGGTTGGAGCGATGCCTGTACGTCGGCAACATGGACGCGCTACGCGACTGGGGTCACGCAAAAGACTATGTTCGTATGCAATGGTTAATGCTGCAGCAAGCTCAACCCAAAGACTACGTTATTGCGACGGGCGTACAGTGCAGTGTGCGGGAGTTTGTCCAAAAAGCTGCCGAGAACCTAGGCTTGAATATTATCTTCAAGAACCACGGAATGGATGAATATGCGGTGGTAATGAAAGTTGTTGGCGACCTTGCGCCTGCTGTGAAAGTAGGCGATACCGTCGTCAAAGTAGATGCACGCTATTTCCGTCCGACAGAGGTGGAAAGCCTGCTGGGGGATGCAGCGCGGGCTAAGGCTGATCTCGGCTGGGAGCCTGAAATTGCGCTGGACGAACTGGTGAGAGAAATGGTCTTAAGCGACCTGAATCAGGCGAGACGCCAAGCCTTGCTGAAAAGCCACGGCTTTGCTGTCGCGGTTAGCCAGGAATCTTGATGGAACATGGCAGGGGATGCTAGATACGGGAAGCATTTTTGTGGCAGGCCACACCGGAATGGTGGGCAGCGCCATTGTGCGTACGCTTTTGGCTCAAGGTGTCAAACCATCGCAACTCCTTACCCGCACGCACGCCGAGCTTGATCTGTGCAACCAACAAGGGGTAAGTGAGTTTTTCGCCTCTCACCAGATTACACAGGTCTATCTTGCAGCCGCCAAAGTGGGTGGAATTTATGCGAACAATACGTACCCCGCTGAGTTCATCTATCAAAACCTGATGATGCAGACCAACGTCATTCATTGCGCGCATGTCCACGGTGTTCAAAAGCTGCTTTTTCTGGGCAGCAGTTGCATCTATCCGCGCCTGGCACCCCAACCCATGAGTGAAGATGCCTTATTGAGCGGCCCACTTGAGCCGACCAACGAGCCTTATGCCGTTGCCAAAATTGCCGGCATCAAACTGTGTGAGAGCTATAACCGTCAATACGGTCGCGACTACCGCAGCGTGATGCCTACCAACCTTTATGGCCCGGGTGACAACTACCATCCGCAAAACAGTCACGTTGTACCTGCCATGCTGCGGCGCTTTCATGAAGCAAAACGCAGCGCCGCCGCCGAGGTTCTGATATGGGGTACTGGCAGACCACGGCGCGAGTTTCTGTACGTGGACGACATGGCCGAGGCCAGCGTGTTTGTCATGAATTTGCCGTCGTCAACTTACGAAAGTGTGGTCTCGCCGAACCAGAGTCACCTGAATGTCGGTTGTGGCTCCGACCTGACCATTGAAGAGTTGGCACGGGCGGTGGGCGAAGTGGTGGGCTACAGCGGCAGGATCACGTTTGACACGACAAAACCCGACGGTGTGCCTAGAAAGTGGCTGGACAGTGGGCGGTTGAATGACTTGGGGTGGTTGCCAAAGACCGCGCTTCATGTCGGCCTACAAAGTGCGTACGCGGATTTTGAGCGAAACCACACTTGATTGGGATCGGTTACGGTGAAGAAATGGTTCCGATACGTAAGACTGCGGTCTTTTGACGTTTCAACTGAGGCAGGTCGCTCCGATGAGCGCTATCGCCTCGCGCTTTGGTCTACCGCTGCCAGTGTTGTCAGCAAGGGTCTCGCCCTATCGGTGATGTTGCTCAGCGTCAGTTGGACGCTACCCTACTTAGGTGCAGAGCGCTTCGGTGTGTGGATGACCATCGCCAGCTTTGTTGGCATGCTGCTTTTTTTGGATTTGGGTATTGGCAATGCGCTGACCAACCATGTTGCCGAAGCTGCCGCGATAGCGAACCCGGGCTCGCTTGCGGACAGGATAAGTGGCGGCCTCGGGCTGGTGTTCATTGTGGGTGTAGTTGCGTCACTGCTGCTGAGCGCACTGGTGGCCGTTCTTCCGTGGACGAGAATTATCAAAGTTCAGGATCCGCTAGTTCACAGCGAAATTAGACAAGCGCTTTTTCTTTTTGCGATTCTTTTCGGTCTGAGTCTCTTTGGCAACGGCGTTCATCGGGTTTTCGCAGGCCTACAGCGCTCCTTTGAGGCGCACATTGCGTCCGCGATGGGCGCTCTGGTCTCCATACTGACGCTTTCGTGGGCAGCAGCTAGCGAGGCTGGCGTGGCGACTTTGCTACTGGCCACATTGGGCTGGCAGTCTGCAAGTAGCGTCCCGCTGCTCTACTTGCTCATCAAACGCGGGCAGCTCCGGCTGCGTGGAATCGGTGCCGCGATCCAGGTAGGGAAAACGCCTCTGCTTAAGACGGGCGGATTATTTTTCGTTTTGCAAATTGGGACTATGGTGGGCTGGGGAGCGGACAGCGTGATTATCTCCAGCACCCTGGGGGCCGCGCACGTGGCCGTGTACAGTGTCGCGCAGCGCTTGTTTCAGCTGGTCAGCATACCGCTGTCAATCGCCAATGCGCCGCTTTGGTCGGCCTACGCCAACGCAAATGCTTGCAATGACCGCCAGTTCATTCGAACGACGCTCAAAAAAAGTATGTGCATAACCGCGGCGGTTGCCGTACTCGGCTGCGTCTTCCTGTTGGCTACAGGTCAGATGGTAGTAGTTTGGTGGACCAAGAGTGCCGTTGCGGTACCGATGTCCCTTCTCGCTGTTTTCGCTGTATGGACGGTTTGTGAGAGCCTGGGTAACGCGCTGGCGATGATGCTGAATGGCTGTGGCATCGTGCGCGAGCAAGTGATTACGGTCGTTGTACTGACTGTGCTTGCGCTACCGGCGAAGCTTCTGTTCGTGAATTTGTTCGGGGTTCAGGGAATGATTGCCATTTATATCTTGCTTTATTGCGCGGCAGTACTGATATTCTATGGATTAGTTTTCAGGAGCAACTTAATGGCGAAATTGAGCCCATCATGAAAGAGATTTTCGACAATTATGTTGAAACGTCTTTTGAGGGGCGCGAACAGGCCACTTTTAAGTTTATACAGTTTGATAACAACTACCGCTCTTTCTTTCCCGAAGACAAATCAAAACGGGTTCTTGATATCGGTATTGGTCGCGGCGAGATGCTATCTTGTATGCGCGATTGGGGATACAGCTATCAGGGGGTTGATATTTCACCTTCGACGGTTGGATTTTGCCAAAAGCTCGGGCTCAATTGCTTGGTCGTTGAAGATACTGAATCCTGGTTAAATGAAAATCCAGGTACGTTTTCACTTATCACCTGCCTGGATGTATTGGAGCATGTGCCGCGGACGCATACTATCGGATTCCTGAAGGCGATACGAGAGGGCTTGGCTGAGGGCGGCAAAGCCATCATTCAGGTGCCGAACCTTCAAAGCCCATTTGGGTATTTGCACCATTTCAACGACTTCACGCACGTCAGTGGTTTTGTTGAACACAGTCTTGCGCAAGTTCTTTTAGCCGCTGGGTTTCAGGAAATGAAGTTTTACGGTTTCGAGGAGATTTATAAAAGCGGCGCAAAACAGCGCTTTCAAAAAATCGTTAGGTGGCTCTATCGCAAGACAGTTCGGTTTTTACGTGCGCTGAATTCCAATCCAAATCCAGACATTCTGGCACCGGTTCTCTATGTCATCGCTCGTTAAACCAATGATGGGTGAGTTAAAGATGCCATGCGCGCTTTGAGGCGATTAGCTCGGTACGTGTTTTTTTACGCGGCAGACGCGTTGGTTAAGATATTCGGTAGGTCAACTACATCCGCACCACAGTTGCTACTGGTGCGTCTAGACGCAATAGGTGATTTCGTGATCTGGCTTGACGCGGCCAAGGCGTTTCGAAGCCTGTATCCCAGCCAACGCACCGTGCTTTGCGTCAATTCGGCGGTGTACGATCTTGCCAGGCTACTTCCCCATTGGGATGAAGTTGTAGAAGTAGATCTCAAGCGATTCAGCCACAGTTTTCGTTATCGCTTCAAGCTGCTGCTTCAGCTTCGAAAACGAGGGTTTGATACCGTCATTCAACCGACATTTTCTCGTGTATTTTTGCACGGTGACGCCATCGTCAGGGCGACTGGGGCGGCGCATCGCGTTGGCTCGATCGGTGATTTGACCAACACCCGTCCAATCCTCAAACTAATTTCCGATAGCTGGTACACGAAGCTCGTGCCCGCCGCGCCCGGCCACATGATGGAGCTTGAGCGCAACGCTGAATTTGTCAGAAATTTGAGCGGGCGGATTTTCAGTGCTCATCTTCCCGTATTGCAAAAGCTAGGAGATTTGCGTGCAGCGTTGAAAGTGCAGTCACACTATTTCGTCATGTTCCCGGGTGCCTCGTTGGCTGGAAGACAATGGCCAGTTTCAAAGTTCGCACAGGTCGCGATGGCTTTGTATCAATTGAAGGGGTGGGTGCCTGTGCTTTGTGGAGGCCCAGGTGATCAGTTGGCTTGTCAAAGCGTGATTGATCAAAGTGGCATTGCGTCAGCCATTAATCTTGGCGGTTTGACGACTTTGGCCGAGTTGGCGGAAATACTGCGGTCTGCCGAGCTTTTGATTTCCAACGAGACCTCGGCTGTTCATATCGCCGTAGCGATTTCAACGCCTACTGTGTGCGTTTTAGGTGGTGGCCATTACGGGCGATTTATGCCCTACCCGGCTGATATTGGCCGAGGAAACTTTGAGGTAGCGATCCATCAAATGTCGTGCTACAACTGCAATTGGCATTGCACGCAACCTCACGTGGCGGGTGGCCCTGTACCATGCATTTCGAATGTGACCTTGAAAAGCGTGTTGGAACGGATTGAAGCTGTGCTGTCTCGTGTTCAAAATCAAGACAGCGCACGCAATGAGAATTTAACCACGTGAAAAGCGTCCTACCACCGCGCGACCCGATGCCTGTGATCACCGTAATTGTGTCGGTCTACAACGGTGTTGAGACCTTGCAGCAGTGTATTGATAGTGTTTCCACCCAGACCTATGCGCGCAAAGAGTTGATCGTGATAGACGGTGGCTCTACGGATGGTTCGGCTGAGTTGATCAAAGCCAACAGCGGTGCGCTTGCTTATTGGATTTCAGAGCCTGATCGTGGCATCTACAGCGCTTGGAACAAGGGCCTTGCGAAAGCGAGCGGTGACTGGGTCTGCTTCATCGGTTCAGATGACTTCCTTTGGGGCCATGACGTGCTTCAACGGCTGGCATTGAGTTTGTCGCAGACACCGTCTGACATCAACGTGGCCTACGGGCAAATCATGTTGCTGAATCAGTCTGGCGATGAGCTCTTCCGGATGGGCGCACCTTGGGCGCAGGTCAAAACCCGCTTCAAGCAGTTGATGAGCCTGCCTCATCCAGCCGTGATGCACAGAAAAAGCCTGTTCGCCCAGAATGGCAAGTTTGATGAATCGTATCGAATTGCCGGCGACTATGAAATGCTGCTCAGAGAATTGATAGCAAATGACGCCCTCTTTATTCCTGATGTCGTAGTTGCGGGCATGCGCCAGGGAGGTATCAGCTCCAATCCAGGCAACAATGTTCGAGCGCTAAAAGAGGTTCGAGCAGCGCAGCGCAAAAATGGTCTTCAAAGCTCAGGATGGTTGTGGCACCTGACAATGGCGCGTGCCTATATCGGCCTGATTTTGTCAAAAGTACTGGGTATCAAAAATACGAGACTATTGCTCAATGCCGTTCGGCGGGTCATTGGTGCCCCTGCTTGACTGAGATAAATGCTGCCCTATCTGGTTTTTACCCGGTGCGCTCACGTTGAAAAAACTCTGCATTGTTGCGACGATACCAGCCATCGTTAATTCTTTTTTGCGCGGGCATATAGAGGCTGCGGCACAAAAGTACGACGTGATCGTGGTGTGCAACTCCACTGATCTTCATTTGATCCAGGGTCTGAGTGCCCGCGTTGTTCTGCTCCCGATATCACGTCGCCCTTCGTTGGGGAGTGATTTAGTGGCCTTGTTTTTGTTGATGAGACTTTTTTGGTGCGAGCAGTTTGACATCGTTCACTCCCACTTTCCAAAGTCTGGGCTCCTTGGAATGACCGCAGCCTGGATAACCAGGGTGCCGATTCGCATTCATACATTTCACGGCGAGGTATGGGCAACGCGAAAGGGTTGGCGACGGTCAACTCTCAAAGCGTTTGATCGCATCGTGGCTTGGATGGCGACCGATGTATTGACGGTGAGTGCGTCACAGCAGCAATTTCTAGTGCGGGAGGGCGTGCTTGTCCAAGGGCAGTCGACAGTGATTGGTGCTGGCTCGATTTGTGGCGTTGACCCGCTTCGGTTTTGTCCTGACTTGTATTTCCGGCGTAGAACGCGAGAAGACTTGGGCATTGACCAACACACCAAGCTCATCCTGTTCATGGGCAGGCTTAACCGCGATAAAGGTGTGCTTGATCTGGTTGAAGCTTTCCTTGCCATTTCCCGCCGCCGACCTGGTGTCGCGCTGCTGCTGGTGGGAACTCAGGAAGACATCCATTTCAGCTCGCTTCAGGAAATGTGTGGCGCGTATCGCCAGCGGATCCATTACCAAAGCTTTACTTCGACACCAGAGCGGTACATGGCCGCAGCTGACGTGTTTTGCCTACCCAGCTACAGAGAGGGCTTTGGCATGACGCTCATTGAAGCGGCGGCCTGCAGTGTACCGGCCGTAGCCTCACGAATAAGCGGGATTGTTGATGCCGTGAGCGAAGGTGAAACTGGCCTTTTGTTCACGCCCGCCAACGTCGCCGAGTTAACGCAAGCGCTTCTAACGCTGATTTCGGATGCCCCGCTTTGTCAGCGCATGGGGGTATTGGCCCGATCACGAACTGTGGCGCTTTTCTCCGCCGATAAAATAACTGGGGAGGTATTGGCCTTCTACGATACTTTGAGCGAGAAACGCTGAGGCAACCATGGCAGTAGTTGCGTTGAAACCGAACCAGAATCGCATCGTTGTGACAGGCGGAGGCGGTTTCGTGGGGCGAACGCTGTTTGCTGAGCTTGAGCTGCGAAAATGCGAGGTTTCGCGTATCTTGAGGAGTATGTCACCGTCTGATGGCGCTGCGCCTGGGCGGATTCAGGTGAGTCAAATCGACGCCTCCACAAATTGGCTGTCGACATTTCGGGGTGTGAACACCATCGTCCACCTAGCCGCCCGCGTCCACGTCATGCAAGACACCACGGCCGACCCTATCGCCGCGTTCCGCGCCGTCAACGTGGGCGGTACTTTGAATTTGGCGCGCCAGGCGGCAGCTACGGGGGTCAAGCGGTTTGTGTTCGTCAGTACGGCCAAAGTGAATGGCGAAAGCACGCAGCCGGATCGGCCGTTTACTGAGGCTGATATTCCCAACCCGCAAGATGCCTACAGCCTGAGCAAGTACGAAGCCGAGCAAGGCTTGCGACAGATCAGTGCGGATACTGGAATGGAGGTGGTGATCATCCGTCCGCCTCTGGTTTACGGGCCGGGGGTCAAGGCCAACTTTGCCACGCTGATGCAGGCAGTGCAGCAGGGGCGGCCGCTGGCGCTGGGGTCGGTGAACAACCGGCGCAGCCTGGTGGCGCTGGACAATTTGGTGGATTTCATTATCGTATGCATGACGCATCCCAAAGCCGCGAACGAGACTTTTTTAGTGAGTGACGGCAATGATCTGTCCACCACGGAGCTGGTTCGTGGGCTGGCGCGGGCGGCAGGCGTCTCCCCGCGGCTGCTACCGGTGCCGGTGTGGGCGTTGCAGGCGGGGGCGATGCTGCTGGGCAAAGAGGACGAGGTGCAGCGGCTTTGCGGTAGTTTGCAGGTGGATATCTCCAAAGCGCGCCACTTGCTGGGTTGGCGACCCCCCGTTGTGGTTGAAGAGGGATTACGGCGCGCCGTGGCGGGTATGTCGAGTCTCGTGAAACTTGCATGAAACGTTTGATGGATCTGGCGCTTGCGGTGGTAATTGGCGTGCTGATTTTGATTCCGCTGGTATTGCTGGCGATCGCGGTGCGGGTCACATCAAAAGGCCCCGCGCTGTACTGGTCTGACCGTGTGGGGCGTAATAATGTGATCTTTAAAATGCCCAAATTTCGCAGCATGCGAATGGATACCCCAGCGGTCGCAACCCATCTGCTGCCTGACCCCGACTCGTTTTTGACGCCGATAGGTAGCATTTTGCGCAAAAGCAGCCTGGACGAGTTGCCCCAACTGTGGAGTATCTTGAAAGGCGATATGAGCTTTGTCGGCCCCCGGCCAGCGCTTTTCAACCAGCATGACTTGGTGGCGCTGCGCACCCAAGCTGGGGTGCATGCTCTCATTCCTGGTTTGACGGGCTGGGCGCAGATTAATGGTCGCGATGAATTGCCGATTCCACAGAAGGTCGCACTTGACATTGAATATTTGCAAAGAAGGTCTCTTCTTTTTGATCTTAAGATTATTCTGCTGACGGGGTTGAAGGTAATCCGTCGTGACAATGTCACACATTAGCATTGTGCGATTGAAAATCGAATTAGAATCATACAAACAATAAGTAATTCGAAATCGGGGACTTTTCAATCTATAGGGTTCATGACATGAATAATCTGGTCGACATCCAAAGCCAAATCGACAAGCTGCAAAAACAGGCGAACGAAATCCGTGTGCGCGAGTTTGACAAAACTGTGCAGGACATACTCGCCAAGATGAACGCTTTTGGCATCACCGTGAAAGACTTGCAAACCAAGCGAGGCGCAAAACTGTCTGGCAAGTCGTCTGGCAAGGGCGGCGCCTCGAAGCTGGCAAAGGCCGCAAGCAAAAGTGGTGGTAAGCGGGTGCCTTCCAAAAGCGCTGGCACCGTCGTGGCACCGAAGTTTCGTGGCCCGAACGGCGAAACCTGGACGGGCCGCGGTTTGATGCCGCGCTGGTTGTCGGCGCTGGTGGCATCGGGCAAAACCAAAGAGCAGTTTGCGATCAGCGGCGTTTGAGTCGTCATGATCGCCATGGGCGGGGTTGAAAAGCCCAACCTGCATAAAAATTAACTTCCAAGTTAATTTTTATGCTTTCGATCAGTAGCCGCCTCTTTTTTTAACTAAATTGGCATCCAGCTCTCGTATATATTGCGTGATATGCTATTATTTATATAGCAAATTGAAGAGGTGAAATTAGATGCACCATCTCTCGTCTAGGCTGTTTTGACCCGTTCTCTTTACTGTTTTTCTTATGACTGACGTACTCAACATTGCCCCTCGTGACAAAGCCGAAATACTGGCGCAGGCACTGCCCTACATCCGCAAGTACCACGGCAAAACGCTGGTGATCAAATACGGCGGCAATGCCATGACAGACCCTGGGTTGCAGGCTGATTTTGCGGAAGATGTTGTGTTGCTCAAACTCGTAGGCATGAACCCCGTGGTGGTTCACGGTGGCGGGCCGCAAATCGAAAATGCACTGAATCGCCTGGGCAAAAAGGGCGAATTCATCCAGGGCATGCGCGTGACCGACGCAGAAACCATGGAAGTGGTGGAATGGGTGCTGGGCGGCGAGGTGCAGCAGGATATCGTGGGCCTGATCAACCAGGCCGGCGGCAAGGCGGTGGGCCTCACCGGGCGTGACGGGGCCATGATCCGCGCGCAAAAGCTCAGGATGGTCGACAGCAAAGACCCCACCAAAGAGCATGACGTCGGCCAGGTGGGCGATATCGTCTCGATCGACCCCAGCGTGGTCAAGGCGTTGCAGGACGATGCGTTCATCCCCGTCATCAGCCCCATCGGTTTTGGCGAAGACAATGAAAGCTACAACATCAATGCCGACGTGGTGGCGGCCAAGCTGGCGATTGTCCTCAAGGCAGAAAAACTGATGCTGTTGACCAATACGCCGGGCGTGCTGGACAAAGCCGGAAATCTGCTCACCGACTTGACGGCGCGGCGCATTGACGAGTTGTTTGCCGATGGCACCATCAGCGGTGGCATGCTGCCCAAAATCGCTGGCGCGCTGGATGCGGCCAAAAGCGGGGTGAATGCCGTTCATATTATTGATGGCCGGGTGCCGCACGCGATGCTCTTGGAGATCCTCACGGAACAAGCCTACGGCACGATGATCCGCTCCCACTAATTTTCGCCCTCAAAACACCACAATACGTCGTTGCAATGCCTTGCCGTGCTAAAGCACTGTCTGCGGCAATGCGCCTAGTCTTGCGCTGTTTTGAGGACGAAAAAAGTCCACGCAAACGCTTGATCAAGGTACCCTCGAAAACCCTTGGTAGGGCTATGAGAGAATCAAATTTACTACTTGATACCTCCCATGCCCGACGCTGAAATTCTCCCCGAAACCACTGCCGCCGAGCGCCTGGAGACTGCTGCCAGCGACGCTGCCGCGTCGGTTCGTAAGCGGCCCAAGCCGGGCGAGCGGCGCGTCCAGATATTGCAGGCCCTGGCCGCCATGCTGGAGCAACCGGGTGCCGAGCGAATCACCACCGCCGCTCTGGCAGCGCGCTTGGACGTGAGTGAGGCCGCACTTTACCGGCATTTCGCCAGCAAGGCGCAGATGTTTGAGGCGCTGATCGAATTCATTGAAGAGACGGTGTTCACACTGGTCAATCAAATTACCGAGCGTGCCAACAGCGATGCAATGGGTGCAAACGACGACTCGCGCCATGCTGCTCGGATCATCGCGATGCTGATCCAGTTTGCCGAAAAAAACCCCGGCATGACGCGCGTGATGGTGGGCGATGCCCTGGTGTTTGAAAACGAGCGCTTGCAAGCCCGCATGAACCAGTTTTTTGACAAGATCGAATCGATCCTGAAAAACAGCCTGCGCGATGTCGCAGCGCGCAATGGCTCGGGCAGCCCCACCGTGGATGCGCAGGTCAGCGCCTCAGTGTTGACGGCGTTTGTTGTAGGCCGCATGCAGCGCTTTGCGCGCTCGGGCTTCAAGCGCCTGCCGTCAGAGCATTTGGACGCTTGCCTCGCCCAAATGCTGTAGGGCTGTTAACTGGTTGCTACTTGACCACCGAGTAGTTCACCGGCATCCAAGCGTAGCCCGCGCCGTCTTTGCGCACCCGCCCAATGCCAGGAAACGAGACGTGAGCGACGGCCAGGAGGAATTTCTCCTTGGCGGCAATGGCGTACAAATTGGTGCGCGCAATGACGGCAGTTTTTGAATCGCCATCAAACTGAATCGCCACCGAGGGCTGCGCAAATTGAACGGCGGCCACATGCATCAAGTCGCCCAGAACCGCCATCCTTTGGCCCTTGCTTTCCACCATGTAGACGGTATGGCCGGGCGTGTGGCCGCGTGTGACGACGGCCTTGATGCCAAGCACCAAGTCGCTATTGCCCTCAAACGGTTTGTATTTGCCAGCGCTGACATACGGGTTCAACGATGCCTGCGCGCCTTGGAAGAAGCCCTTCATCGCCTCGGGCGCCTTGTCCAGATTCTCCTTGCTCAGCCAGAAGTCAGCGTCCTGTTTGTCAGACCGCACGATCGCATTGGGGAAAGCCAACTTATCGCCCGCCATCAGCCCGCCCACGTGGTCGGCGTGCATGTGGGTGATGTAGATTTCGTCAACTTGCTCGGGCGTATAGCCCGATGCCTTCAGACTGTCCAGCAGGTTGCCCAAGGTAGGGCCAAACAATTTTGCAGCACCGGTGTCGATCAAGATCAGTTTCGCGCCGGTGTTGATCAGGTAAGCATTGACAGATGTCTCCAGCGGGCTTTTCAGCGAGTATTTCGCCAATGCCGCATCAACCTTGTCGCCTTTGATATTGGTCAAAATTTTGTTGACTGGCAGCTCCACCGTGCCATCCGACAAGGCAGTCACCTCGAAATCGCCCAGCATCATGCGGTAGTAACCTGGGGCGGATTTTTTGACCATGGGTGCCGCGGCTTGGGCGGTCGAGGCTACAAATCCTGTCGTGGTTGTGGCTGCCAGAAGCACGAGGGCGAGGCTGAGAAGGGGTGTTGAAAGTTTAGAAGTCATGTGGGTTCTCCAGGTTGAAACTGATTGTGATGTCCAAGAAGGGCGACGGGAAACCAGATTGTGCCTAACAATCAAAAGGATGCGAGCAGCGATTCTGGGCTGTGGCCTAAAATCTAGGGGCAGTTTTCACTGCAACTGCTTCGATACTTCGCCCACCTCGCGCAATTGCCGATTCGTGGGCACGGATGGCCGGGGCGGTCAATTTTTTTGGAGATATTGATGCGCTCAAGGTTAACCGCCGTTGCGGCTTTCATATTGGTTTCATTCGCTGGTGTAACCGTGGCTCAGACGGCCGTCATCGAGATCAAAAACGCCTGGGTGCGAACCGCCGTGCCGGGCCAAAGCGCCACGGGTGCCTTCATGACCATCACCCACAAAGACGGTGCCCGCTTGGTGCGCGGTGCCTCGCCGATTGCGGGGGTGACTGAAATCCATGAGATGAAGATGGAGGGCGATGTCATGAAAATGCGCGCCTTGCCGCAGGGCGTGGATTTGCCGGCGGGGCGCTCGGTGGACTTGGCACCGGGCGGCTATCACATCATGCTGATGGATTTGAAGGGTGCATTGCCCAAGGACTCGGTGGTGCCGATCACGCTGTGGTTCAAGGATGCAAAGGGCGTTGAGAGCCAGTTGGAGCTTAAGCTGCCCGTCGCGGCGCGTGCGCCTGACGGCAAGGCGGGTGGTGCCATGTCAGAGCACAAGCATTGACCCAGGGCTTGTTGCAAGCAGGGTTAGTGTGAAGTCAGGGCGTTATCTTGTTGCCACGACGAGTGTGCTGGCATTTGGCCGAGCACTGGCAATGCTCACAGGTGCCATCGCGCTGTGCGCAACCGGTGCGGCCTTTGGCAATCCGAAGGCGGATCAACCGTACACCTGGAGTCTGCCCAAGTGGGTGCCACCGCCCATCGTGCCTGCAGACAATCCCATGTCGCACCCCAAGGTGGAGTTGGGCAGGTACTTGTTTTACGACAACGGGCTCTCAGCCAACCAGGCCATGTCGTGCGCCACTTGCCACCTTCAGTCCAAGGCATTCACAGATGGGCGGGCGGCTCCGGTTGGGGTCACCGGAGAAGTGGGCGTGCGCAGTGCGATGAGCTTGGCCAATGCGGCCTATCTGCCCGTGTTGACGTGGTCTAACCCGCAAATCACGTCGCTCGAGAAGCAGGCGCTGATCCCTTTGTTTGGCGAGCACCCCGTAGAGATGGGCATGGCCGGGCGTGAGAAGGAGATGTTTGCCCGCTTCAAAGCGATGCCCAAATACCGCGAGTTGTTTGCCAAGGCTTATCCAGTGGAGGCGGCGCAAAGCGATGACGCGCTGTATTCGCTGTCCACCATGACGCGGGCGCTGGCGAGTTTTCAGCGCAGCCTGTTGTCGTTTAACAGCGCTTACGACCAGTTCAAATACGGCAACAAGCCCCGTGCCATCACGCCTGGCGCAAAGCGCGGTGAAAAGCTGTTTTTTGGCATGCGAATGGAGTGCTTCGAATGCCACGGCGGCATCAACTTTACTGACAACGTTCAGCATTCACGGCTGCCCCATGCAGAGCGCGGATTTCACAACACGGGCTTGTACAACCTGGACGGCAAGGGGGCTTACCCGGCCAACAACCCCGGCATCGCCGAGTTCACCAGAGACGATGCTGATATGGGCAAGTTTCGCACGCCGAGTTTGCGCAATATCGCCGTCACCGCGCCGTACATGCATGACGGCAGCATCGCAACGCTGGAGCAAGTGATTGGTCAGCATTACGCGTTGGGCGGGCGTGCCGCAGGGCAAAAGCACGGGGCCAACCCTTTACGAAGCGGCATGGTGGCGGGGTTTGAGGTGTCCGCCAAAGAGGTGGCTGACCTGGTGGCGTTTTTGAAATCGCTCACCGATCCTGGCTTTTTGCGCAACCCGGCCTTTGCAGACCCCTGGGTGCGTTGATTGCTGCACAGCGCTGGGGCGGCTTGGAGTAAGCTCCGTACTGTTCAGTCAGGTGTGCGTGACAACAACTTCATAGGAGCAACTTGTGAGCAATTCCACCGATTCGGGTTTCGGCAAATTCGTGCCGGGTTTTGATTTTCTGCAAGGCTTGGCCAAGGGGGCCTCGAGCAGCATTCCGCAGATGCCCAACCTGGCCAACTGGGTGTCACCGTCACTCAATGTAGAAGAGCTTGAAAAGCGCATTGTCGAGCTCAAGGCCGTGCACTTCTGGTTGGATCAAAACTCCAAAGCGCTGGGGGCCACGATCCAGGCGCTGGAGGTGCAGAAGATGACGTTGGCCACCCTCAAAGGCATGAACTTCAACCTGGGCGATGTCGCCAATGCGTTCAAACTCAGGGCGGCGGACTCCGTTGCGTCTGGCATGAAGAGCGTGGGCGACCGGGCGGCCAGCACGGCCAAAACGATATCTGACGTGGCCTCGGATGTTGCGTCCAGCGTCAGTGGCAAGCCGAAATCCAGTAAATCTGTCAAGGCTGGCAAACCCGCCAGCGGCATTGCCGGTTTGGTCGATCCGATGCAGCTGTGGGGCTCGTTGACCCAGCAGTTCCAGCAAATCGCCGCCAGCGCCATGAAAGATGCGACCAAAAACACCGCCATCGACGTGACGAAAAACATGGCGACTGGCTTGGCCAAAGAGGCCATCAAGGCGGGCAAAAAAGCAGCGTCGGGTGCGGCAGCAAAGTCGCGTACTACCGCGAAAAAGACTCTTGACACGACGGTTCGCAAGACGGTTCGCAAGACCGCTCGCTAAAGTTTAGAGAGAGCCTTGATGCCCGTAGCGCGCTTGCGAGTGCCACGATGAAACTGTTCCCCTACGGCCACGCCACGCACCCGCAATGGCAAATGGCGGCTGGTTTGGTGCTGGCGCAACTACGCGCCCAAATGGTCCTGCACGGCTACGCCAGCGCGCCGACGTTGGCCCTGCTGTACATCACCGACCATTACGCCGGCGCTGCTCAGGAAATCCTCGCCCACCTGAGCGGCGAGCTGCCCGAGGTGACGGACTGGTCTGGCACGGTGGGTGTGGGCATTGCATCCAACAATGTGGAGTATTTCGACGAGCCCGCCCTGGCTGTCATGCTGTGCGAATTGCCACCCGATCAATACCGCGTGTTCTCAGGTGTGGCACCGCTGGGGCTGGGGTTTGATGCCCACACGGCCTTGATCCACGCTGATGGCAACACCCCTGATTTGACCGAGCTGATTCACGAGATGGCCCTGCGCACAAGTTCGGGCTATCTGTTTGGTGGGCTGTCTGCCAGCCGCACGCAGTCGGTGCAGTTTGCCGTGGGCGGCAATGGCAACATTCGTGGGCAGGGGGCGGCCAGCGGGGTCTTCAGTGGCGGCTTGAGCGGCGTGGCGTTTGGCGAGGGCGTGGCGGTGGTTTCACGCGTCACGCAGGGCTGCCAGCCTGTCTCCAAAACCCGCATTGTTACGGCGTGCGATGCCAATGTCGTCATCGAGCTCGATGGTCAACCCGCACTGGATGCGCTGTTACTGGATTTGAACGTGTCGTTGGCGCAACCCCAGCAAGCTCTCACCGCCGTGCGCGCCACGCTGGTGGGCCTGGTCGAGACGCAGGACATCGGCGGCCAGCAGGGCGTGAATTTGCGCGGCAGTTTTGGCAGCGATGTGATCGTGCGCCACATCATCGGGCTGGACCCGGTGCGCCGGGGCATCGCCATTGCGAGCCGGTTGGAAAACGGCATGCAGATGGCCTTTTGCCAGCGTAATGTGCAAGCCGCTCGGGCGGACTTGACCCGCATCTGCGCCGAGATCCGCGAAGAGCTGGAGCCGCAGGAGCTCACCCGGCAAACTGCCACGGCACTCGCACAGTCAGAAGCTGAATCCGCACCGCATCCGCAGCGCGGCATTGCAGGCGCGGTGTACGTGAGTTGCTCGGGCCGGGGTGGCCCGCACTTTGGAGCAGCAAGTGCCGAACTGCAAATCGTGCGCCGGGCCTTGGGTGACGTTCCGCTGGTCGGCTTCTTCGCGGGGGGCGAGATTGCGCGGCATCACCTTTATGGCTACACCGGGGTGTTGACGGTCTTCACTGAAAGTGGCGTTAACACCTAGTTTTCGCTCAATATACCTGATATGGGTATATTGAGAATCAAATTCGCTTGAAAACTACAAATTTTGAATTAAATAGGCCTCTAGCCCTCGAATAATATACATAAGTCGTTATATATTATATAGCAATTTCGTCGCTTGTTTTGAACGACTTCCGCCTGAGCGGTGAGAGACATCATATGAAACACATCGGATTTATCGGCGCATCGGGCCTCATGGGCCATGGCATTGCCCGCAACCTATTGGCCAAAGGCTTTGCGGTGTCGCTCACTGTGCATAAAAATCGCGACGGTGTCGCCGATTTGCTGGCAGCGGGGGCCAAGCTGGCCGGTACGCCTGCCGAACTGGGCGCGTGCGATACCGTGATGCTGTGCGTTACCGGGTCGCCGCAAGTGGAGTCGGCGCTTTTGGGGCCGGATGGCGTGTTGTCCAAAGCGCGCCAAGGGCTGGTGGTGATTGATTGCTCAACCAGCGAGCCCGAGTCCACCCAGCGGCTGGCGGCCCTGTGCGCGCAACACGGTGCAACTCTGGTGGATGCGCCTTTGGCGCGCACGCCTGTTGAGGCCGAGCTGGGCAAGCTCAACACCATGGTGGGGGCCACGCCCGAAATGTTTGCGATGGTCAAGCCGGTGCTGGCGGCGTATTGTGAGAACATTTTTCACGTGGGCGGGCCGGGCTCAGGCCACATCATCAAGCTGCTCAATAATTTTGTCGCGCAGGCGATTGCCACTGCCACCGCAGAGGCTTTTGCGGTGGGTGCCAAAGCGGGTGTCGAGGTTCAGCAACTGGTCAATGTGATTTCTGCCGGGGCTGTCAATTCAGGCATCTTCCAGGCGATGGCGAAAACCTTGAATGGCACCTATGACGGGCTTAAGTTCGAGCTGGACAATGCCCGCAAAGACTTGCGCTACTACACGCACCTGGCGGAGATGGTGAACGTGCCGTCTTATGTGGGCGAGGCCGTGCACCAGAGCCTGGCCACGGCGTCCAATTTGGGTTACGGCAAAAAGTACGTACCGGCGCTCGTCAACGCGCAGGAAAAGTTGACGGGCGCGAAGATCACGCCGGTGCAGGGCTAAACTCCACGCGCCCGATCCGCTTTGAATTTTTGCCTGAACGCACTAAACGCCCCCGCATCCAGCGCCTCGCGCACCTCGCGCATGAGGTTCAGGTAAAAGTGCAGGTTGTGCACGCTGGCCAGCATCGGGCCGAGCATCTCGCCGCAGCGGTCTAGGTGATGCAGGTAGGCGCGGCTGAAGCCGCCGCGACCGCCTAGCGTCCAGGATTCCTTCACACTACCTGCGCACGCGTAGCAGGTGCAAGTGGCATCCAGCGGCTGCTCATCCGTTTTGTGGCGGGCGTTACGGATTTTCAAGTCACCAAATCTTGTGAACAGCGTGCCATTGCGCGCGTTGCGGGTGGGCATCACGCAGTCAAACATGTCCACGCCCTGCGCCACACCTTCCACCAAATCCTCGGGCGTGCCCACGCCCATGAGGTAGCGCGGCTTGTTCGCAGGCAGGCGGTGCGGCGTGTGCGCCATGATGCGCAGCATCTCGTCCTTAGGCTCGCCCACGCTCACACCGCCGACCGCGTAGCCGGGGAAATCCATCGCCACTAGCTGGTCGAGTGACTCCTGGCGCAGATGCTCAAACATGCCGCCTTGAACAATGCCAAACAGCGCGTTCGAGTTTTCAAGTTTGGCAAATTCGGTCTTGCAGCGAACCGCCCATCGCAGACTCAATTCCATCGAGCTGCGCGCCTCGGCCTCGGTCGTCAGTTGGCCCTTGGTCTTGGGTTCGACAGAAATATAGGGCGTACATTCGTCAAACTGCATCACGATGTCGCTGTTCAACGTGGTCTGAATTTGCATACTGATCTCGGGCGTGAGAAACAGCTTGTCGCCATTCACGGGGCTTGAAAACTTCACGCCTTCTTCCGTGATTTTGCGCATCTCGCCCAGGCTCCACACCTGAAAGCCGCCCGAGTCGGTGAGGATAGGGTTAGTCCATTTCTCGAATTTGTGGAGCCCGCCAAAGCTTTGC